>NZ_DASVSF010000039.1 GCF_036388275.1 Longimicrobium sp. | reverse complement strand
TTGCCGTTCCGCCACTCGCTCGCCGCCACGCTCTACGGCGACCAACTCCGAGCCGAGGCACCGCCCGGATCCACTGAGCTTGGCTTTGCAGGTGCCGTGACGCGAGCGCAGCACCTGTGTGGGTCATGGTGGCCGGCATACCACGAGCAGCAGACGGCTGATGAGAGCCGCCGAGGCATTGAGTGATGTCCCGGTGGACGGCGACGTAGCAGAAATCTGCGTGGTCCAGAGCTCGCGGCGGACCAGCGCGAGAGCCTCGCTGAAGGTGGGCAGCGGCTTGGGATACCAGCGCACGCACTCAAGCACCGGCCCACGCTCGACGGCAAGTTGGCTGGCCCACAGTGTCACGAGAGAGAACAACGCGAGGAGCGCCGGCGTGGTGCGCAGGATGGCCAGGTCGGACCACTGCCTCTGGGTTTCCATCCCGAGGTGACGACGAGCCTCCTCGAAGGTGGTCTCGATTCGCCAGCGGCGAACGAACCAGCGCAGGATGTCGACCGGCGCGGCCTGCTGGTCGGTGCAGAGGAAGGCCTGCGGCTCCTTCTCGCCACTCGGGTCGCGCACCAGCACCCAACGGATCGCCACCCGTGCGCCGCGGTGAGACCAGAGTGCGGTGCCGGTGGCGATATCGAGCCGGCGGGTACGGCGGCCATACCAGCCATCAACGACAACCCGGCGCCAACACGTGCGCCGGTCGCGCAAGCGCTCGGCCGGGCTGGGCTGCCGTGCCCCTTGGACTGGCGGCCGACCTCGCCGCCGCGGCCGGCGCGGCGGGGGTGGGTCGTACAGGCGAGCATCGAGACGCAGGCGGGTGACTACGGTCAGGTGCGGCGCGAGGTCACGCAGCAGGGCGACGACCGAGAAGCTGCTGTCGGCCACTGCGATGAGCCGCCGCCCTGGTAGCCAGCGCGCGACCTGCAGCAGCGCCTGCCGGCTCCAGTCAGTCAGCTTCTTGTGCCGCTTGCCTTGCTTGGCCGCGTAACGCTCGGAGGGCGCCAGCACGGTCAGGAAGGGCAGGCCCCAGACGCAGCGAGCCCAGGGCACCGGGGCCAGCAGCATGACACTGAGCCAGCGCAGGCCGCTCGCCTTGACGAAGTGGCCCCGGCTGGAGCGGACCGGGTCACGGTAGATCCCGCGTGCCGCAATCCGCGCCCCCCAGCGCCGCTCGATGCTGTCATCGACGCCCATCACCACCGGGCCGTTTGGGACAAAGGCGGCGACCAGCAGCAACAGGAGACGGTGCGCGAGCGCCCGCGAACACCATTGCCCATGGCTCAGCACCCGATGGTACACGGCAAAGCCGGCCACCTCGCCCAGGCCCATAACCCGCAGCGCCGCGGCAACCGTTCGTCGTCCGGGCGCCAACAGGGTACCGCAGACCAGCACGAGCACGTGACGCCAGACGGCGGTGGTGAAGTGGCATCGGAAGGGCTGCATCCAGCCGTCCAGCAGCGCCGGAACGACGCTCGGCGTCATGGCACATCGCCTCCGCCCAGAAACCTCCGAGGGCTGCAACGCGGCAGGCAGCGCAGGAGAGACGGGCCATGGCCGGCAGCCCAGATGCAATGCGCACCCGCATCGAACCCTCCCCCTGGCCGCCGCAGCGCGGCGGCGTCGAGGTGGTGCGGGCGAACAAGGGCTACACGCTCTACAGCCAGCGTACCGGCGGCCCGGTCGCCCGGCTGCGCCTAGCCGGTCAGGGCGACAAAGTTCAGGTCCTGTGGTGGCGACGCGACGCCTGGGGCAACCCGGGCCCTTTCGGCCGCGAGGTCATGCCGCTCGACGAAGCCCTGGAGTTTGTCGCCAGCGAGGGCTTTTTCTGGATCCACGCCTCATGACGAACGCGTCACGGCACCTGCAGAGTCAAGCTGAGAAGGCCAGCAGGTTGTCGCGGAACTGCGCATGCGCGTAGTCCCGCCGCACCAGGCCGCGCCGCTGCAGCGCCGGCACCAGCCCGTCCGCCACCTCCGCCACGGTGCGGCGGCTG
>NZ_DASVSF010000038.1 GCF_036388275.1 Longimicrobium sp. | reverse complement strand
CGGCGTTCCAGTCCGGACGCCATGTCGCTGTCACTCCGTGTTCGCGGAGCCGGTTCACGCTCCTCCGCGATCCGCTCTAGCATGGCCCCAACCGCCGGACGGCGGACGGAGGATCATCCATGCGACGCGCCTCGCCCGCCCGCCTGCTCGCGGCCTGCCTGCTGGCTGCCGCCCTCGCCGAGCCCGCATCGGCACAATCCGCGCCGGAGGCCTCGAACATGCGCCTGGTCGGGTCGCACGACCTGCAGGCGCGCAGCGCCTACCAGCCGACCATCCACCGCCAGGGCGAGCGCTGGATCCTCTATGTCGGCCATCACGGCGGTACAGAGGCCGAGCCCAGGCCGCTGAACCCGCTGACCGGGCAGCCGGAGTTCAACGGCACCTCCATCCTCGACGTGACCGACCCGGCAAGGCCCATCTACCTCGCGCATGTCCCGGGCGAGCCGGGCCTCGACGAGGATGGCGGGGCGCAGATGGTCCGGGTCTGCGACGGGCGCGGCCTGAAGAACGCCGACCCGGCCGCCTTCTACATGCTCCGCACCCAGGGCAATGCCGGGCACCAGATCTTCGACGTCTCCGACCCCGCCAGGCCGAAGCTGCTGGCGCGAATCCCGGCTGGCCACACCCACAAGAACTGGTGGGAATGCGACACCGGCATCGCCTACCTCGTCTCCGGCAACCAGCCGCCCTGGCGGGTCCGGCGGATGACCCAGGTCTTCGACCTGAACGACCCGGCGCAACCGAAGCATATCCGCGACTTCGGCCTGCCCGGCCAGCAGATCAAGGACGGCGAGACGCCGAGCCAGCAGCATGGCGAGCATGGCGCCATCCCGACCGAGCTGCATGGCGGCATCTCGACCGGGCCGGCCGGCAACCGGATCTACTTCGGCTACGGCACCAATGCGGGCGGCATCGTGCAGATCGTCGATCGGCGGAAGCTGATCGAAGGCCCGGCGGCGCCGACCGACGAGAACCTGCGCGCGCCCGAGCTCGGCCGGCTGGTCATGTCGCCGCTGGTCGGCGCGCATACCGCCTATCCGCTGCCGGGCATGACGATCCCCGACTTCGCCAGGGACGCCAAGGGCGCGACGCGCGACATGGTCATGATCGTCGACGAGGCGCTGAAGAACGAATGCCGCGAGGAGGCGCGGCAGTTGGTCTGGTTCGCCGACATCACCGTGGAAAGCCAGCCGATGGTGGTGTCGAACTTCACGGTCCCCGAAGCCGCGGGCAGTTTCTGCTCGCGCGGCGGGCGGTTCGGCTCGCATTCCTCGAACGAGAGCATGGCGCCCGTCTTCTACGGGAAGCTGGCCTTCATCGCCTGGTTTAATGCCGGGGTCCGGGCGCTCGACATCCGCAACCCCTACCGGCCGCGCGAGGTCGGCTTCTACATCCCGGCGATCACCGAGCGGACCGCGCCGCGCTGCGTCACGGCGGACGGCCAGCCGCGCTGCAAGCGGGCGATCCAGACCAACAACGTCGAGTCCGACGAGCGTGGTTATGTCTACATCGTCGACCGGGCGAATACTGGGGTGCATATCCTGGAGGTGACGGGCGAGGCGCGCGGCATCGCCGGACTGCCCTGAGAGGTTGAAAAAGAATCGCCATTTGGCAAGCGGCTGAATGACGGTCGGCGTCCGGTCCAGGCTGACGCAGATGTCGAGTTGTCGAGGTTTGGTGGCTGACGCGGTATGACCGGTCGCACCGGCATGCATCCTGGTGTCGCCGCCGCGGCGGTTTGCCGCTGCGGTCGTGTCAGTTCGCCGCGGCTGTCCGTCTCATGCGTTGAGCAGACGCCAGCCGCACATCATGTTGTGCGTCAAGGCAAACCACAGAGCGACTACCTTGGCCTTTTCCAGGCCGCGCACCACGAACTGCCTGAAGCCGTGGTTGCGCACTTGCGCATTGGCAAGTTCCACCGTGGCTGCGCGTTGCTTGTAGATGTCCTTGGCAGCGTCACCTCCCATGCGCTCTCGCCACGCCGCCACCGCTGGCGTGTCCCCGCGCAGCGCGACATGACGATCGCGGCTGGCATCACGTGGCTTCGGCACCGGCACGAAGACCGCGACGCCGTTGCAGGCCAGCGCGTCGATGTCGTCGAGCTTGGCGAAACCGCCGTCGGCGAGGTGTTGGCCCGGTCGTTCGCCATACTGCTCGGCCAGCGCATCGCTCATTGGCACCAGCTTGCCCATGTCGGAGCCAAGGTTGTCGACCGCCACGCCGGCGATGGCGCCGCTCCGGGTGTCGGCGGCGAACTGCACGTTGTAGGCCGGGCGAAAGCCGCCATCGGCCATCTTCATGGTGCGTGCCTCGGCATCGGTGGTGGACGCCCGTGGCTCGGCGGGTTGTTTCGCTGCGTCCGGCGTCTTCGTCTCGCCCCTGGCCGCGTCCTGCGACGTTTGCTGCGTCGCACGTTCGGCTGCCCGGGCCGCCAGACCAGCGTCCAGACGCGCCTTCTCCCGTTGCTGGGTCTGCAACTCTGCGGTGACCGCCAGCGCCGCACGCACCCGCCGCTCACGCTCTTCCGCCGCTCGCCGGCGCGCCGCGGCTTGCTGGCGACTGGCAGACCCGGGATCGGCTTCGAGGCGCGTACGCAGATCGGCAATCGCCTGCTCGGCCGCGCGCCGGCATTCCTCCAGCGTCGAATGGCGGCGAAACGACGCCGCCCCCGCCGCGGCGCGCACCCGCACCCCGTCCTGCGCGACACGATCCAGGTTCGCCACCCCCGCCCGTACTAGCGCCGTGAAACTGTCCGCCAGCAACTGCTCCAGCACCGCGCCGTGACCGATCCGGACATCCGCCAGCGTCTTGGCGTTCATGCTGATCCCGCCGCACAGCCAGCGAAAAGCCACGTGCTCCTCGCACAGCCGCGCCAACTCGCGCGCGCTGCCGATCCCCTTCACCGTGGCGTATAGCCACAGCGCCAGCAGAATGCGCGGGTCTGTCGCCGCATGACCGGCATGCCCCTCCACCGCCTTGATGCCCACCAGCAGCGGCGCCAGGTCGAGCCCTTCGACGAAACGCCAGACCAGACGCACCCGATGATCGTCCGGCACCAGTTGGTCCAGGCTGAACGGACGCCATTCGATCTGGCCGCGCTCGGCACAGCGCAGCCGCGGCGCGCCGCTACCGGCGTACTTCGGCGCTACCTGATCGGGCAATGCATCGAACAACACAGCCGCTTTACTCAATGCCATCGCCAAGCCCCGGCCAACTCTCACTGAGGCGATTCTACGCGTTGAGCCAGCGGATTGTATGCCCCTCTACAGCGGGCGGAGCGGGGGAATGATTTTCAGATGGGGTGGACGGCCCCCAACGGCATCGATGTACCAGAGTGCGGGTCGTTTGAACCAGCAAAGGGAGCCGCCCACTATGACTATTACCCTGATCGGCATGGACACTGCAAAGTTCGTCTTCCAAGTCCATGGTGTTGACGCCGCTGGCGAGCCGCAGCTGAAGCGGAAGCTGCGCCGAGAGGAACTGATCCCTTTCTTCGAGCAGCAGGAGCGCTGCACGGTCGTACTCGAAGCTTGCGGTGCCGGTCACCATTGGGCCCGGATGCTGACGCAGCTGGGGCACGAGGCGAAGCTGCTGGCCCCGGAAGCGGTGCGACCGTTCGTGAAGAAGGGCAAGAAGAACGATGCTGCCGATGCCGCGGCGCTGTGCGCGGCCGCGACGCGGCCGGAGGTGACGTTCGTGCCCGTGAAGAGCCCCGAGCAGCAGGGTGTGCTGGCGCTGCACTCGGTGCGCTCGCTGCTGGTCAAGCAGCAGACGATGCTAGCGAACGCGATGCGTGGGCTGGCGGCGGAGTTCGGCTTGGTGGTCGCCAAGGGCGTGCACCGGCTCGATGAGCTCGAGGCGCAGGTGCAGGCGGAGGCGAGCATGCCGGCGACGGCGAAGCAGGCCTTCGCCGAACTGCACGAGCACAGCCAAGCCGCCACCACGCGCATCGCCGGGCTCGAGGCGCAGATCGTCGCGCATGCGCGGCAGGATGCCACCGCCCGCCGTCTGGCAACGATCCCCGGCATCGGCCCGATCACCGCGTCACTGATCACGGCGACGGTTGGCGACACCATCGGTTCGTTCAAGAGCGCGCGGCATTTCGCCGCCTGGCTGGGGCTGGTGCCGCGGCAGCATTCGACCGGTGGCAAGACGCGGCTGGGGCGGATCACCAAGGCGGGCAACAGCGAGATCCGCAGGCTGCTGGTGCTCGGCGCCACCTCCATGGTGTTCCGGGCGGGACAGTGGAACAGCGCGGCCGGGGCGTGGCTGCGTGGCGTGCTGGAGCGGCGTCCGGTGCGGCTGGCGACGGTGGCGCTGGCGAACAAGATGGCGCGCATCGCCTGGGCGGTGATGACGCGCGGCGAG
>NZ_DASVSF010000037.1 GCF_036388275.1 Longimicrobium sp. | reverse complement strand
TGTGGGCGGCGGGGGTAATGTCTCACTTCTGGCGGTCGAAATGTCCCACTCCAGACCCTGACGCGGGGCGGCGGTAGCCGCCCCGGCGTCTCCTCCTCAGCTTGGCGCCTTCACCCTTTGGGGAGGTGCCTGTTGATCAAGCGAGAGACACGCGTGCTACTCGTCCACTACCTGGAGCAGGGCCTCTCCAAGTCCGCTATCGCCGAGCGGCTGGGGATCGACCGCAGGACCATTCACCGCTGGATCGCCGCCGGCCAGCTCGCCCCCGATGTCGAGACGGGCCTGCTGCCGGAGCCGGCGCGGCGGCAGAGCCGGCCGGCCAAGCTGGCGCCTTTCGAGGCGATCCTCCGCACTCGGCTCGACGCCTATCCGGAGCTCTCGTCGGTGCGTCTCTTCGAGGAGATCCGCGCCGCCGGTTACGCGGGCGGCTACACGCAGGTCAAGGAGTTCGTGCGCGGCATCCGGCCCCAGCCCGCACCTGATCCCGTGGTGCGCTTCGAGACCGAGCCCGGCGTGCAGGGGCAGGTCGACTTCGCCGAGGTGCGCCTGCCCTGGGGCAAGAGATACGCGTTGCTGGTGGTGCTGGGCTACTCGCGCCTGCTGTGGCTGCGCTTCTTCCCCCGCCAGGACATGCGCACCCTCTTCTCGGGGCTGGAGGAGGCATTCGCCTTTTTCGGCGGCGTGCCGAAGGAGTTGCTCTTCGACCAGATGGCCAGCGTGATCACGGCCGATCTGCGGGACCAGGGAGAGCGCTTGGTGGCAAACGCCGAGTTCCTGCGCTTCGCCGCCCACTGGGGCTTCCGCGTGCGGGCCTGCCGCCCCTACCGGGCTCGGACCAAGGGGAAGGTGGAGCGCCCGATCCGCTACCTGAGGGAAAACTTCCTCTACGGGCGCGACTTCCTCGGCGACGCTGACCTGGACGCGCAGGCAAAGGCGTGGCTCGACAGCGTCGCGAATGTGCGCGTGCACCGCACCACGGGGGAGCAGCCGTGGGCGCGCTTTCAGGCCCAGGAGCAGCATCATCTCCTGCCGCTGGCGGAGCGTCCGTACCGCTCCCTGATCCTGCTGCCGAGCGAGCCCGCCGCGCCGGTGGTGCAGCGGACGGGACGCGTCGAGGTGGAGAAGCGTCCGCTCCAGACGTACGCCCGCCTGGCCGGAGGTGCCGCATGACGAGCCTGCGCGACCAGATCCGTGCCCAGCTGGCCGACCTCAAGATGCCCGGAGCACTCGAGGCGGTCGACCCCGTGCTGGCGCGCATCGACAGCGGCCAGATCAGCGCTCCGGAGGCGATCCGCGCCGTGCTCGACGCGCAGATCTCGCTGCGCAACAACCGGCGCCTGGAAGCGGCGATGAGATCCTCACGTCTGCCCGCGGTCAAGACGCTGGCCGACTTCGACTTCTCCTTTCAGCCCAGCCTGAAGCGGGAGCAGATCGACAGCCTCGCTACGCTGGGCTTCGTGGAGCGGCGGGAGAACGTCGTCTTCCTCGGCCCGCCCGGCGTGGGCAAGACGCACCTGGCGATCGGCCTCGCCATCGCCGCGGCTCAGAGCGGAAGGCGCGTCTACTACGGCACGCTCGGCGAGCTGATCGCGAGTCTGGAAGAGGCGCAGGCCGCCGGCAAGCTGATGCCGCGCATGAAGACGCTCACCCACCCGGCGCTGCTGGTCGTCGACGAGATCGGCTACCTGCCCGTCTCACGCACCGGGGCCATGCTCTTCTTCCAGCTCATGAGCCGCAGGTACGAGCACGCCGCCACGGTGCTGACCTCGAACAAGGGCTTCGAGGAGTGGGGCGAGATCTTCGGTGACGAGGTCATGGCAGCCGCGCTGATCGACCGGCTCTTGCACCACTGCCACATCGTCAACATCCGCGGCAACAGCTACCGCATGCGCCATCATGCTGAGCTGTGGGGGCAGCATCGCCTCCCGGAAGGGGACTCGGCCTCCGCCTCGTCTCCCAAGCCGAAGGGCAGGAAAACACAGGAGGTGACGGCGTAAGGGCTCGTCCCCCACTGGGACATTTCGGCCGCCAGAATGGAGACAAACCGACCCGGCGTTGACA
>NZ_DASVSF010000036.1 GCF_036388275.1 Longimicrobium sp. | reverse complement strand
GTTCTTCCAGTTTGCCGGCGAGGACGCCTGGGAAGCCAACCGCGCGCGCCTGCAGGATGTCGGCGGATCCTGGCATATAGCTTTGAAAGTCTCCCGTGAAACATTCGATGAGATTGCCGGGCGGGTGACGGCGGCAGGGGTGCCGCAACGCATCATCGACCACGGATACTGCGAGTCGATGTACCTCAAGACCCCGGACGGGCTGCGGCTGGAATTCACCGTTGACGCACCTGACGCCGACGAGATCGCGGCGATGCGGCGGGCCGACGCGCATGCCGAACTCAAGCGCTGGCTCGCCGGCGACCGCCGTATCAACAACAGCGATCGGCCTTACTGCAATACCGTTCACTTTGTGATCCTGATGGCAGCGACGAAGTCGATCCGCGCCGTTGGCAGCGGTGTGCGAGGTCTCAGCGGATAGCCGCTCATCTTGCGCTTGACCCCGCGTGGCACCTGGCGTCCTCGACGGCTTGCCACACGCTCCTCCAAAATCTCGTTCAGCACCGCCCTATGCAGGGCAGGCCTGGCCCGAGGGGGGAAGCGCCGCAAACTGCGGCAGCTTGCGGCGGACCACGCGCACGGTATGAGAGAAGGATAGTCGATCCGGATCCTCGTCGGCCTGCAAGGCGGCTTCATGCATCAAGCCGCGCACGGCGAAATGCGCCAGCAGCAGACCCCAGACTTCCTGTTTCACAAGCTCCGGGGTCTTGCTGCGCAGCACCACCCGAGCCCCGCGCAGCTGCGTCTTCAGCTCGGCCAATGCAGCCTCGATCTCCCAGCGTTCATGGTACAGCGCCGCCAGCTCCGCGGCCGGCGCAATGGCCGCATCCAGGATGGTGCTGACCAGCCGGTAGAGCGGCTCAGCCCCGGCAATGCCCTCCAGCCGGTACTCGACGACCCGCACCCGGACGCCGCCGGTGCGGTGCCGCCGGTCCTTCTCGCTCGGGTAGAGCGTTGTCAGGTAGGAGCCATCGGCCAGCACCGTCTCACGGGGCAGCCGCAGATTGCCCTTCACCCGCCAGAGCAGATCAGCGCCCGTGCCAGCCGCCCTCTGCCAGAGCGCGTGACCGAAGAAGTATCGGTCGGCCAGGCACAGCATGCCCGGCCGGAGCGCGGCCAGCACCCCGTGCGCCAGCGTCGTCTCGCTGTCCGCGTAGCGACCCAGCTGAGCGCCGAACAGCACATGCGTGCCGTTCTCCACCAACGCCACGAAGCGCAGCTGCGGGAAGGCCGTCTGGCCGCGGCTGGCGCCGGGAGTGCCGAAGTGGGCGCTGTTCTCGGGGGTGTCGCCCACATCCAGGCAGGAGCCATCCAGGCTGACCAGCCGCCACTGCCGGTACCACGCCCCCTTGGTGGCGCGCGTCGCAATCGGCTGCACCACCTGCTCGTACAGCCGACGCAGCGGCGCTTCGCCGAGTCGACTGCGGGCCTGCGAGATGCCGCTCTTACCCGCCACCTTGACCGCCGCCGCACCCCACAGCCAGCGCAGCCCTTCCAGCAGGCAGCGCAGTACCTCGCGGGTGCTCGAGCCCATATAGAGCGCAAGGGCAATGGCGTAGTAGACCCTCACCTGTGCCGGCAGGTCGCGCTCGCGCTCGCTCGCCTTGCCCGTCTCGGCCAGGACCTGCTGCACTCGCTCGGGCGGGAAGGCCCGGGCGATCACGCCGAGGCTGATGTGGTCACTGATCCGGATGCCGGGCGGGAGACCCGCAGGAACACCAGCCATCGCTGTCGATCCTCCAAACCAAGACCGACAGGATACACTGTTACCTCACAAAGTGAACGGTATTGCCCCAAGGGCTGGACATCCGCTACGTGGTGACCAACTTGCGCCGCGGCTCGGCGGAATGGCTCTATGCGGCCATCTACTGCGCCCGTGGCTAGGCCGAGAACCTGATCAAATTGCACAAGAGCCAGCTTGCCTCCGACCGCACCAGTTGCCGCGAGCCACGCGCCAACCAGGTGCGGCTGATCCTGCACACGGCCGCCTACTGGCTGCTGTTGCG
>NZ_DASVSF010000035.1 GCF_036388275.1 Longimicrobium sp. | reverse complement strand
GGGGCTGATCGGCTTCTTCGTCAACACGCTGGTGCTGCGGACCGATCTCTCCGGCGACCCGAGCTTCCGCGAGGTGCTGCGGCGGGTGCGGGAGGTGACGCTGGGCGCGTACGAGCACCAGGAGGTGCCCTTCGAAAAGCTCGTGGCGGAGCTGAGCCCGGAGCGCAGCCTAAGCCACTCGCCGCTCTTCCAGGTGTCGTTCACGCTGGACAACGCCCAGGGCACGGGCGGCAGGCTCGGGGGGCTGGGCGTGCAGGGAGTGGGAACGGAGTTCGAGGTGTCGAAGTTCGACCTCTCCCTGACGCTCGCGGCGACCGCCCAGGGCGTGCGCGGCGGGTTGAACTACAGCACCGGCCTCTTCGAGCGGGGCACGGTCGAGCGGATGCTCGGCCACCTGGCGCGGGTGCTGGAGCAGGTCGCCGCCGACGCGGACGTGCGGCTTTCTCGGCTGGAGCTGCTCGGCGAGGCGCAGCGCGCGCTCGTGCTCGGGACGTGGAACCACACGGCGCGCGGATACTCCGACCCACCGGCCCACGCGCTCTTCGCCCGGTGGGCGCGCCGCGCTCCGGAGGCTGTCGCCCTGCTGGACGGCCGCGAAGCCGTGACCTATGGCGAGTTGGACCGGCGCGCGGAGATCCTCGCCCGGCACCTGCGCGAGCTGGGCGTCGGGTCCGAGACCCCCGTGGGGCTGTGCATGGAGCGCACGCACGAGCTGCTGGTGGGGGTGCTGGGGATCTGGAAGGCGGGTGGCGCCTACGTCCCCCTGGATCCGGGGTCCCCGGCGGAGCGGCTGGGGTGGATCATCCGCGACGCGGCGCTTCCGATGGTGGTCGCCACGGGGGGCACGGCCAGGGTGCTGCCGGAGCACGGAGCCACCCTCGTGCGGGTGGACCAGCTTCCGGACACCGCGGAGGCCGCGTCGGAGGTGCCGGCGTCCAACGCGAGGCTGGCGTACGTCATCTACACGTCCGGGAGCACGGGCCGTCCCAAGGGGGTGCTGGTGCAGCACGGCTCCCTGGCCAACCTGCTGGCGGCCACGCGCGAGGCGTTCGGCGCCGGCGAGGGCGACGTGATGCCGGCGCTGGCGTCGTACGCCTTCGACATCTGGCTCTTCGAGGCGCTGCTCCCGCTCACCTCGGGGGGCGCGGTGCGCCTGGTGGAGCGCGAGCGGGTGCTGGACGTGCCCGCGCTGCTGGAGGAGATCGCGGACGCCACGCTCGTGCACGCCGTCCCCGCGCTGATGCGGCAGCTGGTGCAGGCGGAGCGCGAGACGCCCCGGCTCGCCCGGCTGCGGCGCGCCTTCGTGGGCGGCGACCGGGTGCCGGCCGACCTGCTGGCGGAGATGCGCGAGGTGCTCGCCGGGGCGGAGACGCACGTCCTTTACGGCCCCACCGAGGGGACCATCCTGGCCTCCACGCACCCGGTGCCGGCGGACGGGATCGTGGAGGGGCATCCGATCGGCCGTCCCCTGGGGAACGTGCGCCTGTACGTCTGCGACGCGCTCGGCGGCGCGCAGCCAGTGGGCGTCCCGGGCGAGCTCCTGATCGGCGGGGCGGGGGTGGCGCGCGGCTACCTGGGGCGCTCCTCGATGACCGCGGAGCGCTTCGTCCCCGATCCGTTCTCCACCGACCGCGGCGCACGGCTGTACCGCACGAGCGACCGGGCGCGCTGGCGGGCGGACGGAACGCTGGAGTACCTGGCCCGCATGGACGAACAGGTGAAGATCCGGGGCTTCCGGATCGAGCCGGGGGAGATCGAGGCCGTGTTGCGGGGGCACGAGAGCGTCGCCGACTGCGTGGTCGTGGCGCGCGAGGACGTGCCGGGCGACGGGTGGCTGGTGGCCTACGTGGTGGGCGGCGTCGAGGCCGACGAGCTGCGGGAGCACCTGCGGCGGAGCCTGCCGGAGTACATGGTGCCGGCGGATTTCGTGGTGCTGGAGCAGCTGCCGCTGACGCCGAACGGCAAGATGGACCGCAGGGCGCTGCCGGCGCCGAAGCCGGTTTCCGCCGAAACGAGCTACGCGCCGCCGCGACGGCCCCTGGAGGCGGCGCTGGCGGCCATCTGGGCCGAGGTGCTGGGGCGCGCCCGGGTGGGGGTGAAAGAGAACTTCTTCGACCTCGGCGGGCACTCCCTCCTGCTCGTGAAGGTGCAGGCGCGCCTCCGCGAAACGCTGGACCGGACGATCCCGATCGCCGACCTCTTCCGCTTTCCCACGGTTTCGGCGCTGGCCGAGCACCTGGGGGCCGAGGGGGAGGGTGCCGGGGGACCGCGGGCCGGCGCGGAGGGGCGCAGGCGGCGGGGGCGCGACCGCGCCGCCGTCCGCCGGGCGCGGGCGGGGCAGGGGGCGGGTGGGAGCGGGGGAGCGACACGCAAGGGAGACGATTCATGAGCGATCCAGCCGGGGCCGTGGCGAAAGCCGCTCCTGCGCGCTGAGCTCCGCGCGGCGGCAGAAAGAGCCCCTCCCACGCTTACCGCCGCTTGCCGGAGATAGGGAGGGGCCGGGGGCATAAGCATAAGTCAAACACTGGCAGGGATTTGTATTGGTCGGGGTAGCGCGATTCGCGCGGCGCACGTACTTTATTAGACACCGCAAACTCAAATCGTTGCCCTAAAAAAGCTTAAGTCGACGCTTGTGGGGGGCGTGGAAAAGGGCCGGCCGCAGGCATGCGGCCAGGCCCTCTCGATACCCCCTCACCAGCGGCAGCGGCCCGCCGAGCACGAAACGGGCGCGCCGCACTGACCGCAGTCGCGAAGCACCAGGCACCTCCGTCTCGTCGGAAGCCATCGCATACAGAGCAGGACATGACCGATATCATCTCCCGGCTGGCCCAGCTGTCGCCCGAAAAGCAGAGGCTGCTGAGGCTGAAGCTGAAGGGCGGCGCAGTCGCGGCGTCGGCCGGGCACGACGGCGGCGAGCGCCCATCCGAGTTTCCCGCGTCGTTCGCGCAGCGGCGGTTGTGGCTGCTGGATCGCCTGGAGCCGGGGAGCGCCGCCTACTCGATGCCCCGCGTCTGGCGCATCCCCGGCCCCCTGGACGTGACCGCGCTGGAGCGTGCCGTCGACGAGCTGGTGCGGCGCCACGAGACGCTGCGCACGCACCTGGAGGAGCGCGGCGGAGAGCCGGTGCAGGTGGTCGCCCCGCCCGCGCCCTTCCGGCTGGAGGTGACGGACCTCTCCGCACTGGCTCCCGACGAGGCGCGGGCCGAGCTGCAGCGGCTGGCGCGCGCGGACGCCGCGTCCCCCTTCCGGCTGGAGGAGGGCCCGCTCTTCCGCGCCTCCCTGGTCCGGCTGGCGGCGGACGAGCACGCCCTGCTCTGGAACCTGCATCACGCGATCACCGACGGCTGGTCCACCGGCATCCTGGCGCGCGAGCTGAAGGCGCTGTACGAGGCCTTTTCGCGCGGCGAGCCCTCGCCGCTGGCGCCGCTCCCGCTGCAGTACGGCGACCACGCCCTCCGCGAGCGCAAGCGCCTTTCCGGCGACGCGCTCGCGGGGCTGGTGGGCTTCTGGCGCGACGCGCTGGAGGGGGCACCCACGCTGCTGGAGATCGCGCCGGACCGCCCGCGGCCCCCCGTGCGCACCCAGCGCGGCGCCGCCGTCAGCGCCATGCTGGGCGGCGGCCTCCCCGCGCGCGTGGACGCGCTGGCGCGGGCGCACGACGCCACGCCGTTCATGGTGTACCTGGCCGCCTTCCAGCTCCTCCTGGGCCGCTACGCCGGCCAGGACGACGTGCTGGTGGGCACGGCGGTCGCCAACCGCGCCTCGGTGGACGTGGAGGGGATCGTCGGGTTCTTCGTGAACACGCTGGTGCTGCGTGGCGACCTCTCGGGCGATCCCACCTTCGCCGAGCTGCTGGCGCGCGCGCGCGAGGCCACCCTGGGCGCCTTCGAGCACCAGGCACTCCCGTTCGAGAAGCTGGTGGAGGAGCTGAACCCCGAGCGGTCGCTGATCCACGCCCCGCTGGTGCAGGCCATCATCGTCCTGCACAACCAGCACAGCGTGGGCGGTGGGCCGGCCGTGACGGCGGCGGCTCCGGCGCAGGCGGCGGGGCCCGCGCTGCCGCTGGAGTCGGCGGGGGGCGCGGAGGAGGCGGCCCGCTTCGACCTCAGCCTGGAGCTGGCGCAGGAGCCGAGGGGCGTTCGCGCGCGCCTCAGCTACGCCACCGACTTCCTGGAAGAGGCCACCGTCCGGCGGATGCTGGGGCACCTGGAACGGGTGCTGGAGCAGGTGACCGACGACGCGGACGTGCGGCTCTCGCGGCTGGAGCTGCTCTCGGCGGAAGAGCGCGGCCTGGTGGTGGGTGGCTGGAACCGCACGGAGCGCGAAACCTCCGACGCGCCGGCCCACGCGCTTTTCGCCGAGTGGGCGCGTCGCGCTCCGCAGGCCGTCGCCCTACTGGACGGCCGCAAAGCCATGACCTATGGCGAGTTGGACCGGCGCGCGGCGATTCTCGCCCGGCACCTGCGCGACCTGGGGGTGGGGTCCGAGACCCCGGTGGGGCTGTGCATGGAGCGCACGCCCGAGCTGCTGGTGGGCGTGCTGGCGATCTGGAAGGCGGGCGGCGCCTACGTTCCGCTCGATCCCAGCTACCCGGCGGAGCGGCTGGGATGGATCATCGCCGACGCGGCGCTTCCCGTGGTGGTCGTTGCGGAGAGCACGGCCGGCGTGCTGCCGGAGCACGGGGCCACCCTCGTGCGGATGGACCAGCTTCCGGACACCGCATCGGAGACGACGCCGGAGGTGCCCGCGTCCAGCGCGGGCCTGGCGTACGTCATCTACACGTCCGGGAGCACGGGCCGCCCCAAGGGGGTGCTGGTGCAGCACGGCTCCCTGGCCAACCTGCTGGCCGCCGCGCGCGAGGCGTTCGGCGCTGGTGAGGGCGACGTGATGCCGGCGCTGGCCTCGTACGCCTTCGACATCTGGCTCTTCGAGGCACTGCTGCCCCTTACCTCCGGCGCGGCGGTGCGCCTGGTGGAGCGCGACCGGGTGCTGGACGTGCCCGCACTGCTGGAGGAGATCGCGGACGCCACGCTCGTGCACGCCGTCCCCGCGCTGATGCGGCAGCTGGTGCAGGCGGAGCGCGAGACGCCCCGGCTGGGGCGGCTGCGGCGCGCCTTCGTGGGCGGCGACCGCGTCCCGGCCGACCTGCTGGCGGAGATGCGGGAGGCGCTTCCCGGGGCGGAGACGCACGTCCTCTACGGCCCCACCGAGGGGACCATCCTGGCCTCCGTGCACCCGGTTCCGGCGGACGGGATCGTGGAGGGGCATCCGATTGGCCGTCCCCTGGGGAACGTGCGCCTGTACGTCTGCGGCGCGTTCGGCAGCCCGCAGCCGGTAGGCGTCCCGGGCGAGCTCCTGATCGGCGGGGCGGGGGTGGCGCGTGGCTACCTGGGCCGCGCCGGGCTGACGGCGGAGCGCTTCGTCCCCGATCCGTTCTCTGCGGAAGGCGGCGCACGGCTGTACCGCACGGGCGACCGGGTGCGGTGGTCGGCCCGGGGCGAGCTGGAGTTCATGGGGCGGGTGGACGCGCAGGTGAAGGTGCGCGGCTTCCGGATCGAGCCGGGGGAGATCGAGGCCGTGCTGCGCCAGCACGAGAGCGTCACCGACTGCGTGGTGGTGGCGCGCGAGGACGTGCCCGGGGACCAGCGGCTGGTGGCGTACGTGGCCGGCGGCGTCGAGGCGGACGAGCTGCGGGAGCACCTGCGGGGGAGCCTGCCGGAGTACATGGTGCCGGCCGCGTTCGTGGCGCTGGAGGCGCTGCCGCTGACGCCGAACGGGAAGCTGGACCGCAAGGCGCTGCCGGCGCCGGACTTCGCCCCGGCGCAGGAGCGCTACGTACCGCCGCGGACGCCGACCGAAGAGGTGCTGGCGGGGATCTGGGCGGAGGTGCTGCGCCTGGAGCGGGTGGGCGTGGAGCAAAGCTTCTTCGAGCTGGGCGGGCACTCGCTGCTGGGCACTCGCGTGGTCTCGCGCGTCCGGGACGTATTCGCCATCGAACTGCCGCTTCGCGCGCTCTTCGAGGGACCCACGGTGGCGGAGCTGGCGGTGCGGGTGGAGGAGATGCGCCGCGCGGGGGCGCCGGTGCTGCCGCCGGTAGTGCCGACCGAGCGCACGGGGGCGCTGCCGCTGTCCTTCGCGCAGGAGCGGCTCTGGTTCATCGACCGGCTGGAGCCGGGGAGCACCATCTACAACATGCCCGCGGCGCTGCGTCTGACGGGCGCGCTGGACGAGGCGGCGCTGGAGCGGAGCCTGGGCGAGATCGTCCGGCGTCACGAGGCGCTGCGGACGGTGTTCGGCGAGGTGGGCGACTCGCCGGTGCAGGTGATCGCGCCCTTCGGCGGGTTCGCCCTGCCGGTGGAGGACCTGTCGGCGCTGAGCGAGGCGGATCGCGAGGCGGCGGTCGGGCGTCGCGCCGGCGAGGAGGCGCGCCGGCCCTTCGACCTTTCGGCGGGACCGCTCTTCCGTGCGGCGCTGCTGCGCCTGGGCACCGACGATCACGTGCTGCTGCTCGGGATGCACCACATCGTCAGCGACGGGTGGAGCATGGGGGTGCTCTTCCGCGAGTTGTCGGCGCTGTACGCGGCGTACCGCGAGGGGCATAGGTCGCCGCTCCCCGAGTTGCCGGTGCAGTACGCCGACTACGCGGTGTGGCAGCGCGAGCAGCTTGCGGGCGGGGTGCTGGAGCGGCAGCTGGCGTACTGGCGGGAGCGCCTGGCGGGAGCGCCGGAGCTGCTGGAGCTGCCCACGGACCGTCCCCGCCCGGCGGTGCAGACGTACCAGGGCGCGACGGTGCCGGTGGAGCTCTCCGCGGAGCTGCTGGAGCGCTTGCAGGCGCTGGGGCGGAGCGAGGGGGCGACGCTGTACATGACCCTGCTGTCTGCCTTTCAGGTGCTGCTCGGCAAGTACGCCGGCAGCGAGGACGTGGTGGTGGGGAGCCCGATCGCCGGCCGCACGCGCGGGGAGGTGGAGGAGCTGATCGGCTTCTTCATCAACACGCTGGTGCTGCGCACCGACCTCTCGGGCGACCCGAGCTTCCGCGAGACGCTGCGGCGGGTGCGGGAGGCGACGCTGGGCGCGTATGCGCACCAGGAGGTGCCCTTCGAGAAGCTGGTGGCCGAGCTGCAGCCAGAGCGGTCGATGAGCCATTCGCCCCTGTTCCAGGTGGTGTTCACACTGAACAACGCCGAGGGCGGGGGAGGCGGTCTCCCGGGGCTGGAAGTCGGCGGCGTCGGTGCGGCCATGGAGGTCGCCAAGTTCGATCTTTCCCTGACGCTCGCGGCGACCCCCCAGGGCCTGCGCGGCGGACTGAACTACAGCACCGACCTCTTCGAGCGGGGCACGGTCGAGCGGATGGTCGGCCACCTGGCGCGGGTGCTGGAGCAGGCCGCCGCCGATGCGGACGTGCGCCTCTCGCGCCTGGCACTCACGGGGCCGGAGGAGCGTGCCCGGGTCGTCGTGGAGTGGAACCGGACAGAGCGGGCGTACCCGCGGGGCGTGTGCGTCCACGAGCTGTTCGAGGCGCAGGTGCGGGAGCGTCCCGGTGCCGTGGCGCTCTCCTGGGGCGACGAGTCGCTGACGTATGCGGAGCTGGATGTGCGGGCCAACCAGCTTGCCAATCACCTCGTCCACCTGGGCGTGGGCCCCGATGCTCGCGTGGGGGTGCTGCTGGAGCGGAGCGCGGAGCTGATCGTCTCGATCCTCGCGGTGCTGAAGGCGGGCGGCGCGTACGTGCCGCTGGACCCCGCCTATCCACCCGAGCGGCTGCGCCTGATGCTCGCCGACAGCCGCGTTCGCGTGCTGCTCAGCCGCGGCGACCTGGCCGGGGCGGTGGCGGGAGGCGGCCTGGTCGTCGTCCACCTCGACCAAACGGCCGATGCGCTCGCGTCGGAGTCGGTCGAGGCGCCTCCCAGTGGAGCCACCGCGGAGAACCTGGCGTACATCGTCTACACCAGCGGGAGCACGGGCAAGCCCAAGGGCGTGATGGTGGCGCACCGGCACGTCGTGCAGCTCGTCGTCGAGACCGACTACGTGCGGTTCCAGCCGGGTGACCGCATCGCGCAGGCGTCGAACGCGAGCTTCGACGCGCTGACGTTCGAGGCCTGGGGTGCGTTCCTCAATGGCGCCACGCTCGTCGGAATTCCC
>NZ_DASVSF010000034.1 GCF_036388275.1 Longimicrobium sp. | reverse complement strand
TGGGTAGTTTAACTGGGGCGGTTGCCTCCTAAAATGTAACGGAGGCGCTCAAAGGTTCCCTCAGCCTGGTTGGCAATCAGGTTTCGAGTGTAAGTGCACAAGGGAGCTTGACTGTGAGACTGACAAGTCGAGCAGGGACGAAAGTCGGAACTAGTGACCCGGCCGTGGTTTGTGGAAACGCGGTCGCTCAACGGATAAAAGGTACCCCGGGGATAACAGGCTGATCTTGCCCAAGAGTCCATATCGACGGCATGGTTTGGCACCTCGATGTCGGCTCGTCGCATCCTGGGGCTGGAGTCGGTCCCAAGGGTTGGGCTGTTCGCCCATTAAAGCGGTACGCGAGCTGGGTTTAGAACGTCGTGAGACAGTTCGGTCCCTATCCGCTGCGCGCGCAGGAAACTTGAGAAGGGCTGTCCTTAGTACGAGAGGACCGGGACGGACGAACCTCTGGTGTGCCAGTTGTTCTGCCAAGAGCACGGCTGGTTAGCTACGTTCGGGAGGGATAACCGCTGAAAGCATCTAAGCGGGAAGCCTGCTTCAAGATGAGGTTTCCACGGGGCTTGCCCCGAGAGGCTCCCAGCTAGACTACTGGGTTGATAGGCCGGATGTGGAAGAGGGAACTAAAGACCCTTGCAGCTGACCGGTACTAATAAGCCGACAACTTGCTCACAACTAATTTTGCTATGCGTCCACTGTGCGGTTCCCGAGATGCGGTCGGTTCTCCGACGCGTACATCTCCATAGAGTTTCGGCGGTCATAGCGTTGGGGAAACGCCCGGCTCCATTCCGAACCCGGAAGCTAAGCCCATCTGCGCCGATGGTACTGCGCGGGAGACTGCGTGGGAGAGTAGGTCGCCGCCGGACATCTTTTCGATGACGCCCACCCGCTTGCGGGTGGGCGTCATCGGCATGTCCGGGGTCGAGTTGCAGCAGGTGCATGCTTGCCCAACGCCTGACGACAGGAGCTAGCGCCGTGGACGAAGATCGCGACCGAGCCGGTGACCGACGGCCGTGGGCTGCCGGCGACCGCGCGCCGAGTGACCGACGGCCGCGTACCAGCAGCGGTGAGCGGAACCGGTCACCGCAGAGCGGGGGCACCGCGGGGTCGGCTCGAGGCGGCGGTCCGGGTGGGCCGACGCGGTCCAGCGGCTCGGGTGCGCGGCAGAGCTCTGAATCCCGTCGCAGCGGGGAACGGTCAGGTGGGGCAGCGCGACCGCAGTCATCGCCCGGGCGTGACGCGCAGCGCCCTGCCAAGGGTCGGCCGGCCTCCGGCAGCGGCGGTCGCCCGGCTGCGGGCGCCAGCGTCCGTCGCGGTGCACCGCCCCGGGCAGCGGGTGCCGAACCCGGCCGTGAGGCCTACCAGAACCGGAACGCCGCGCGGGAGAAGGCCGGCGGTTCCGACAGGAGCACGGGCCAGGCTGCGCGACGTCCATCGCAGTCGTCGGGGGAGTCGTCGGGCACCACCGGGCGGCGATGGGAAGGACCGCCCAGCGGGTCGACGGACAGGTCGCGCGGGGCCGGCACCACGAACCGGACAGGACGACCGCCGGTTCAGGGGGGAGGCGAACGCCGACCCTCCGCCCAGGGCGGTCGTGGAACCGGTGGGGCGGTCCCGCCGAACCGGGTCCGCAACGATGGTGGCCGCCGCCCCGGCGATGAGGGCGTCCGAGCGCCCCAGGCCCGGACTGGGGCGTCCGCCTCAGGTGAGCGGTCGCGCGGTAGCGACCGTCCGGCGCAGCAGGGTCCGGCGCGGCAGGGTCCGGCTCGGCAGGGTCCGGC
>NZ_DASVSF010000033.1 GCF_036388275.1 Longimicrobium sp. | reverse complement strand
CGCGGGCCGAAGGATCCAGCCTGGGGCACGTACAAACTGGGGCGCGGCAGCGGTCACCGTTGCCGAGGCCTCGGCTGCCGTGGGGCCCTCACCCCGCCGCGCTGACACGCGTGCGACCCTCTCCCACAAACAGCGTGGGAGAGGGGGTACACTTCGGGCTGGGGGCGTGTCCGGCGGAATCCGGTGCTCGGGCCGGCGCCCCCCCTCCCCAGCCCTTCCCCCGCAAACAGCCGCGGGGGAAGGGAGCCAGTCGAGCGCGCGCGGCCTGCCTTCGTGCAATCGAATTCTCCTCTCCCCCATGGGGTTTGTGGGGGAGAGGCCGGGAGAGGAGGGCGGCCCCAGCATGCGCCAGAGTCAGCCTGACCGCACGCTCTTCCCCTCGGCGCGTCCCCCCACCGGACCGCGATCACGTTTCCGAACCCTGCCGGTTCCTGCAACGCGCTGCTACAAAAACCGGCAGCGTGCCCGTCGCGAGGCATCGCGGAACCGGGAAAACGTGAGCAATGACGACCTTTTCCATCGGTCCTCGCCACGGAACGGCACGTGCCCTTACATCGGCCCATGACCGCAGCCGACTGCCCATCCATCGACCACGCGTGACCCAGCGAGCCCTGAAAATCGACGCCGCGCTGAAGGCCATCCCCGAAACGGATGACCTGGCGCACCTGCGCGCGGCGCTGCTGTCGGCGTCGCGTGCGGACGTCGGGCTGGAGTGGGGCTCGGCGGGGGACTACGCTACGATCGACATGCGCCTGGCGGACCCGGCTGCGCTGGAAGCCCAGATCGAAGAACTCGCGGACCGGGTGCGCCGCCGGGTGGAGCGGGTGATGCGCCACACCGTCCGCGCCCTGGGCGCCGTGGAACGCGGAGACGTAGCCGAAACCGCACGGCACCTGGTGGCGGCCGGCGAGGTGGAGGAGGGCGAGCGGCGGCTGCTCGCGGCCCAGCATTTCTATGAGCGCGCGCTGGAGTTCGGGCGCAAGCCGCGCGACCGCCGCGGTGAGGGCCTGGCGCTTCGCCGGCTGGGCCGCGTCGCCCGCGCGATGGGCGAGTGGGAGCTGTCCGCGCGGCGATACAAGGAGGGCTTCGAGGTGTCCGTCGCCCAGCGCGACGACGTGGGCGCTGTGGTGGCGTGCCAGGGGCTGGGAAACGTGCACGTGGACCAGAGCCGCTGGAGCGAGGCGCGCGCCTGGTACCTTCGCGGCGTGGAGCGCTGCCCGGCTCGCCCGCCCACCGTGGAGTACGTGCACCTGTGCGTGGGGCTGTCGGTGGTGGAACGCCGCCTGGGCGACCTGGATGCCGCGGCGGAGTGGCTGGCGCGCGGCGAGGAGACCGCGGAGGCGGGCCTGGGTGACGCGGTGATGGGGTTCGTGGACCACGCCTGGGGGCGCCTGCACCTGGCCCGCGGCGAGGCGGCCGAGGCCGAGTCCGCCTTTCGCCGTGCACTCGCGCGGGAGCTGGACCCGGTGGTCCGCGTGGCGGTGATGGTGGGGCTTTCCGAGCCCCTGGTGCGCCAGGGCCTCGCCGGCGAAGCCTTCACCATTGCGCGCGACGCCGAGGCGCTGGCCATCCACTCCGGCGCGGTGCTGAAGCTGCCGGACGTGTACCGGGCGCTGGGCGCCGCCGCGGCGGCGCGCGGCGACACCGAGGCGTTCCTGTTCTACGAGCAGGCGCTGGAGGTGTGCCGCGACCACGGGCTGCCGGCGTTCGAAGTGGCCGCGACGCAGCACCACTACGGAAGGTTCGAGGCACGGCGCGGCGATTTCGAGGCCGCGGCCGCCCGGCTGCGGGAGGCGCACAGGTCGTACGCGGAGATGGGCGCGGGGATGGAGATGGACGAAGTGGCGGAAGAGCTGGGGCGCATGGGCGCCGCGGTGCACGACAACGAACCGGGACACACGGTATGAGGATGATCGCGAGCGCGTCGGCGCTCCTCCTGGGATTGCTCGCCGCGGCATGCAATGGCGAAGTGGTAGGCGGCGGCCAGCGCCCCGCGCGCGTGGTGGTGGTGTCGGGCGACCTGCAGCGCGACACGGTGGGCAAGGAACTGGCGCAGCCCCTGGTGGTCCGCGTGGTGGACGAGCGCGACAAGCCGGTCAAGAACCAGCTGGTCAACTTCGTGGTGACCGCGGGCGGAGGGTCGGTGTTCGCGGGCTCCGCCCTCACCAACGGTCAGGGCGAGGCGCGCGAGCGCTGGACGCTGGGCACCGTGGCCGGCGACACGCAGCGGGTGGAGGCGCGCGCGGTGGACGCGGCCACGGGGCAGGCCATCGTCTTCGAAACCTTCCGCGCGGTCGGGGTTCCGGACGTGCTGGCCGGGCTCGCGGCCGTGGGACCCACCACGCGTACCGGAACCGCCGAAGACCCGGTGGCGGATTCCCTGGCCGTGCGCGCGGTGGACAAGCGCGGCAACGCGATCGCCGGCGTGCAGGTGCAATGGGCGGTGGTGGAAGGCGGCGGAACGCTGAATCCTGCCGTGTCGGCAACGGACGCAGGCGGAATCGCGCGGTCGTCCTGGACGCTCGGGCCCGCGGTGGGCAGCCAGGTGGCCCAGGCCACTGCCGCCGCCGGCGCACCCGTCAGTTTCACGGCGACGGCCGGGGCACTCCCCGCCGTCCGCGTCGAAATCAGCCCCCGTGCCCTGAGCTTCAGCTCTCTCGGGGTATCCGCCCCCATCACGGTGAATGCGTACAACCGCAACGGCGCTCCGGTCCCGGGAGTACCCGTGATGATCATCGCGGAGAACGCGAACGTCGTCGACGTCACCAGCCTGCCGTCCGTGGTTTCCAAGGCCGAAGGCACCACGCGGGTGATCGCCGCCATCGGGAACCTGCGCGACACCATCCCGGTGACCGTGCGCCAGGTAGTCGCGTCCCTGTCCGTGGAGCCACCGGGCGGCTTCGACGTGACCGTGGGGGGCGAGGCCCGGTTCGTAATCCGCCCGCTGGACGCGAACGGCCACTTCGTCGCCACTCCCGGGCTTGCCTTTTCCAGCTCGGCGCCGTCGGTGGCTACGGTGGATGCCACCGGCCTGGTGCGAGGGGTGGGCCCCGGCGCGGCGGAAATCACCATCACCGCCGGAACGATCTCGGTGAAGCGGCCGTTCCGCGTTCACCAGCCTGGACTCAAGGCGCTCGCCGTGGGCGCCGGAACCGACCACGCCTGCGTGAGCGACGACCAGGGCCGCACCCTCTGCTGGGGCCGGTTCCACGAGTCCGACGCCAGGCGGACGCCGGTCGCGGTGGGCGGGCCCCGGCTCGAGAAGATCGCCGGAGGGAACCAGTTCTCGTGCGGGCTGACGGGCAGCGGCGCAGCGTATTGCTGGGGACTGAACGGGGCCGGCCAGCTGGGCAACGGCTCGAAGACCGCGTCCAGCACGCCGGTGGCGGTGTCGGGAGGGCGTCAGTTCACCGAGCTCGCGCTGGGCGGGTACTTTGCCTGCGGGCTGACCGGCGACGGCCGCGCGTTCTGCTGGGGCGCCGGCGGCGATGGGACGCTCGGCAACGGGCAGTGGGAGAATGCCTCGACGCCGCAGCCGGTGAGCGGTGGCCACTCGTTCACGTCGATCGCGGCGGGAGACCATCATGCGTGCGGGCTCGTCGCCGACGGGAGTGCTTACTGCTGGGGCCTGAACATGTCGGGAGAAGTCGGTGTGGCACCGGACCGCTGCGTCACACCGACGCAGGACATCATCGGGCGGAGTTGCCACAACGCGCCTGTGGCAGTGTCGGGACAGGTGCGCTTCAGAACGCTGGCGCTGGGCTACGACACCTCCTGCGGCCTGGCCGCGGACGGGGCAGCGTACTGCTGGGGCAACAACTCGTACGGCCAGATTGGGATCGGGACGAAGGGCGGCGAGCGGACCACGCCGACGGCGGTAGCCGGGGGGCACACGTTCAGGTCGATCACCTCCGGCCTGTACACCGTCTGCGGAACGACCACGGGTGGCCAGGCTGTCTGCTGGGGCAACAATGGCAGTGGCCAGTTCGGGAACGGAACCCGTGACGAACCCGGCACCACCTCCGCGACGCCCGTAATCGTGCAGCGGGGGAGGCAGTTCGGCCAGCTGTCGATCGGGCGCAATCACGCGTGCGGCATTGCATCCGACGGCTTCGTCTACTGCTGGGGCGAGGGCTCGCTGGGCCATCTGAACGATCAGTCGCTGTACCCGCAACTGGTGATCGATCCTGGTTGATCACCTCGGTCGCGCCTGAATCAGAACGGGCCCGGAGCGAATCGCTCCGGGCCCCGTTCTCGTCCGCGCGGTCAGCCGCGTCGGGCTCACAGGTGCGATGCGATGCACGCCCGCACGTTCTCTTCGAGGACGGTAGCGGTACCGAGCTGGAGCCCAGCGCCACGTCGTGGATGGTGCGCAAGCGTGCGCCGCGCGCCTACATCTCGCCCTATGTCCCGAAGCACACGCTCCTTGATTTCTTTTTTCAGAAGGACTATTCTCGAATCAGGCCAGTTTTTTCCCTCCCGCCAAGAGGCGTCCCATGCAGCCCCGCCTTGCTCTCGTCGCCGCGGCCATGTTCCTGGCGGCGTGCGACATCCCCTCAGGCGCTGGCCACGGCCCGCCGACGCGGCTGTCCATCGTTTCCGGCGACGGCCAGCAGCAGACCGCGGGAAGCGCCCTTCCGGAGCCTCTGGTGGTGCGAGTCACCGATCCCTTGGGCCGTCCCGTTCCCGGCACACGCGTGTCCTTCCGGGCGGTTTCCGGGGGCGGCACCCTTGCGGAGCAGGCGGCCACGACCGATCGCGCCGGAAATGCGAGTGTCCGCTGGATTCTGGGGACCGTCGCCGCGGAACCGCAGCGGGTGAGCGCTCGCGTGCAGATCGAGGGGGCGGAGTCGCGTTCGCCGAGGCTGGCGGCCACCTTCGAGGCCGTCGCGCGCGCAGGTGATGCCGCCACGCTGTACGGGCCGTCCCCCGACGCGGTGCTTCTCGCAATTCCCGGCTCTCCCGTGCGGGACGGTCCTCACGTAACCGTGGTGGACCAGCATGGAAACGCGGTGGCGGGCGTCACGGTTACCTGGTCCGTGCTCTCCGGGGGAGGCACTCTCTCCGCCTCGTCCACGCAGACGGGAACCGAAGGCACCGCCACGGTCGCGTGGACGCTCGGCGCTTCGGGAGCCCAGGCACTTCAGGCGACGGCGGGAACGCTGGGCCCGGTCCGGTTCAACGCGCGCCTGCAACTCCCCTCCACCGGGCAACTCACCGGCCCCGACATGATGGTCGGCGGGCAGGTTGTGAAATGGCGTTTCGAGGTGCGCGATTATTCCAAGATCCCGATCCCGAACTTTCCCGTGGAGTGGGCGCTGGGTGGCAGCGGAGGCACACTAACCGCCGCCGACTCGCACACGGGACCGGACGGATGGGCCGAGGCAACGGTGATGATGAGCGAGCGGGGAAGTTTCACGCTGGATGCACGTGCCGGGGCCGTGGGGCGCTGGAGAGAGATCCACGTGAACGGCGGAATGTCGCTGGTAATCCTGAAAAAACGTGGGTCGCAGGGATACGCTAACTCTCATGCGGATGCCTCGGCACTCATCCGGTCCGCAGGGGGCGGCATCAGCGCCGCGCGCTTCACGCTCTCCGGGCGCAGCACGGCAATGAAGTTTCTCCCCCCGGATCCCTATAACGATCTGCCCTCGCATTGGTCTGGTTCAATAGCGGCCTACGATCTACCCATGGGGCACCTTCCAGCGCAAATCCTGGCGACGGACGCGAGTGGAAACATAGGGACGTTCTCATTCACCATATTGAATGAGACGGACCCGGTGGTCCGGTTCGTGGAACCGGCCAGTTCCAACGACACCGTGACCGCGACCGGCAGCCTGCGTGTCGTTGCTCGATGCGTCTGGTTCCAGGAATGCACGCAGCTCCAGGTCCGTGTTCCTCAGGACGCCCATTCAATAGAGCGCCAAGGGCCGTCCCAGGTGGCTTTTACCCTCGATTTACCACGCGGGCCTGCCACGGTGGGGGTGACGGTTACGTGGCATACCGAGAGCCGCCTATACGCGGGAATGCGCACACTGGTCGTGAAGGTGCCGCCGTGAGGCATTCCTGCCGCGCGGCGACGCTGGCAGCAGACGCGAGAAGGCCCCGGAGCAGTTCGCTCCGGGGCCTTCTCGCGCAACGCACTTTACAGCAACACCGGTGGGGCTTCATGCGGTGATGCGATCCTGGCCCCCGCTATCGCTCGGCCGCGATCCACGCACGGACGTTTTCCTCCAGCACCGTCAGGGGCACCGAGCCGGAGCCCAGCACCACGTCGTGGAACCGGCGCACGTCGAAGCGGGGCCCCAGCGCCGCCTGCGCCTCGGCGCGCAGCTCGCTGATCTTCATCTGCCCCGTCTTGTACGCCAGCGCCTGCCCGGGCCAGGCGATGTAGCGGTCTACCTCGTTGGTGATGTTCAGCAGGGTGAGCGCGCTGTTGGCGGCCATGAAGTCGATGGCCTGCTGCCGCGTCCACCCCTTCCAGTGCATCCCCGTATCCACCACCAGGCGGCACGCGCGCCACATCTCGTACGTCAGCTGGCCGAACTGGCTGTACGGGTCCTGGTAGAAGCCCGTCTCGTAGCCCAGCTGCTCGGCGTACAGCGCCCATCCCTCGACGAACGCCGTAAAGCTGGCGAACCGGCGGAACCGCGGCAGCCCCTCCAGCTCCTGCTGAAGCGCGATCTGCAGGTGGTGCCCCGGCACGGCCTCGTGGAACGACAGCGCCTCGATTTCGTACGTGGGCCGGCTGGGCAGGTCGTAGGTGTTCACCCAGTACGTGCCCGCCCGGGTGCCGTCGCCGGAGGGGCGCGAGTAGTACGCCGTGGTCGTACGCGGCGCGATGTAGGCCGGGATCTCCTTGATGCCGTACGGCATGCGCGGCAGACGGGTGAACAGGCGCGGCAGCTCGCCGTCCATGCGCTTGAGGACCAGCGAGGTGCGCTCCAGCAGCGCCTGGGGGGTGGCGACGTAGAATCGCGGGTCGGTGCGCAGGAAGTGGACGAACTCGGGGAAGGTGCCCGCGAAGCCGGTGGCGCGCATCAGCGAGTCCATGCGCGCGCGGATGCGGGCCACCTCGCGCAGGCCGGTCTCGTGCACCTGGTCAGGCGTCAGGTCCAGCGTGGTGTAGCTGCGCACCCGCTGGGCGTAGAGGGCGCGCCCGTTGGGCAGCTCCGACGCGCCGATGCCGCGGCGCGCACCGGGAACGTACTCGCGCTGGATGAACGCCAGGAAGTCGCGGTAGCCGGCGACGACCCCCTCCTGGATGGCCGCGCGCCCGGCCGCCGCCAGCCGCTCGCGGTCCGCCTGGGGCACGCCAGCGGGAAAGTCGGCGAAGGGGGCCCAGAGCAGGCTCTTCGTGGGGTCGTCTACGACGTGGGGCTGGATGGTTCCCTCGATCCCCTGCAGCGAGACGGAGGGAAGCACCATCCCGCGCCGGATGCCTTCGCGCATCAGGTTCACGTGGTCGGCCACCCACGGGCGAAAGGCGCGCAGCCGGGCGATGTAGTTCTCGTAGTCGCGGACGGTGGCGAGCGGTACGTTTTCGCCCAGTTCCGGGAACCAGGTGTGGAACCCCTCGCGGTTGGTGATGGGGACCAGGTGAAGCCCCAGCTCCACCTCCTGGATGGTCTCTTCCTTCTGGCGGGCGAAGATGTCGTAGTCGATGCGGGCGCCGGGGTCCAGCGAGTCGCGCGGGATGGCGCGCAGGCGCGCAAGGAACCGGCGGTTCTCCTCCGTCTGCCGCTGCACGTCGGCCAGGGAGGCGGGGTCCAGGCGGTCGTTGAAGCGCGTGTCGCCCAGGCCGGTGGCGAAGGTGGGGTTCTCGCGCAGGCGGAACTCCCATTCGTCGGCGAACAGCTGCTCCAGCCGCTGGGCCGCGGTCTGCGCGGAGGCGGGCTGTGCGAGCGTCGCGAGCGTCAGCGCGGCAAGGGTGGGGAGGAGACGGCGCATGGTTCTCGTGCGTGGGTGGGAGTGCCGGCTCGGATCGGGGAGAAGTTGCACGCGCCGCGCACCCGGCGCAACGCGGACGAGCCCGCGCCGCCGAAACGGCGGCGCGGGCACCGGCGCCGGGTCTGCGCCGGCCGCGGTCAGCCCGGCGGCGCGTCCAACTCGCGCGCCGCCTCGCCGGCCGCCATTGCCTCCGAGCCCGGCCAGAAGCCGATCCACGCCGGCACCCCGCTGACCCCCAGCCACGTCCACTGCTTGTCGTTGGCGGTCAGGCTCAGTTCCCGGCCCGCTACCTGGATCTTGAGGTAGCTCCCGTCGGTGTGGTAGGCGCAGCCGTCATGCCGGGTGCCGTTCAGGACCACGGTGCAGGTGCCGTGGTCGGACGCGTCGGGCATTTGGATGTCGACCGTGCCGGCGACCCTGTTCCCTAGCACGGTGGCGTCGCCCTGCAGCACCAGGTGCAGCGGCTGCGCCACCTGGAGCACGCCCGTCCCGATCTGCGGCGTGCGGTTCAGGTAGATGTCCAGCGGCATGCCATCCTGCGAGCCGCTCCAGATGAAGTTGCGAAGGTTGGCCACGATTGCGCTCCTCTGCGTGTGTGGTGGTCGGATGTGTGTGCGACGAGGAAACGTGGATCAGGCGCGCGCCATGTACACGCCGCCGAACGGCCGTCCCTCACTCTTGGCGACGGCGGCGACCTGCTCCTCCGTCATCCCGATCGTCAGGCTGGCGGGGTTGGTGACCTTGGTGACCTCGACCAGGGTGAGGTCCTGCGCCAGCGCGTCCACGGACTGCCAGTCGCCCCGGGCGCGCTCCAGGTCGTCGATGATCTCGTCCCAGTCGGCCTGGGCCTCGGGCCGGGCGTCCTCCAGGTCCACGATCATGGTGTGCAGCACCTCGCCCAGCGCCACCCAGCGCGCCTCCATGCGCTCCAGCGACGCCTGCACCCGCTCGTTGCGCTCCACGAACTCCTGAAAGGTCTTGGTCACCTGCTGAAGCTGGACGACCGCCTGCGCGTCGTCCGTCATCCGCGCGCTCTTGGCCGCGATTTCGGCGTTGGCCTGCTTCAGCTCGTGCGCGGTCAGCCCGATGCCCACGGAGCCGGCTGCGATGACGGCGGCGGCGGGAACCAGCAGCACCAGGCTGCCCCCGCCGGTGAACGGGGCCAGCGCCAGGCCCACGATGCCGATCACCACGCCGCCCGCCGTGGCCACCGAGAGCGCCGCCACCGACAGCCCCAGCACGCGCACCCGCTCACGCAGTGCCGTGATCGCCTGGTTGAGCGCCTTGATGTCCACCTGCTTGGTGGCGATGGTGCCCTCGGCCCGCTTCACGATGTCGTGGAACACCACCACGTGCCCCTTCAGGCGCAGCGTGTAGCCGTCCAGGTCGGACGCCAGCTGCTGTGAGTTGCCCGCGAAACCCGTGGCCACCATCTCCATGGTGCCGAGGCGGTTGCGGAACACCGCCAGGCGCAGCGCGTCGCCGGGGTTCTGCTTGAGCGCCCGCGCGTCGGCGAAGGCGGCGTTCAGCTCGTCCTTCATGGCGGCGGAGGTGCTCATGATCTGCCGCGGAACGTCGAACAGCCGCTGGTAGATGAGCTCCCAGGCCCCGATATCACTGCGGACCCCGCGCAGCTTCTCGGCATATTCGGCGTACCAGTCGTAGGTGCGGTCGCTGGGCAGGGCAACGTGGTACAGCGCGTTGGCGTACGCGCACACCTCCAGCACGTCGGTCTGGTAGGTGGCCACCTCCAGCTGCAGCTCGGGCGCATCCAGGCGAATGGCGGACAGCTTGGTCATGGGTCGATGCTCCTTGTAAAGCGTGGGTGTGGGATGCGGGAATCGCGATCCCGGTGAGTCCGGCGCCTTGTGCGTCACGGAACACGCGGCCAATTTGACCTGCCCGCTTCAACCCGCTGTCCCCCGTTCTTTCATTCCGCGCGTTGATTTCGCCCCCCGCTCCCGAGTTCACGCTTCAACTCCTTGGCAGCCCCGTACTTAGGGGCCGCGAGGGTCCGGTCACCGGGCGCGCGGCGCACAAGCGGCGCATTGCCCTCCTCGCCATCCTGGCCCTGGCGCGGGGCCGCGCCGTGGGCCGCGAGCGGCTGATTGGCCTGCTGTGGCCGGAGAACACCGCCGAGAGCGCGCGGCACAGCCTGTCGGAGTCGCTGTACGTGCTGCGCAAGGAGGTGGGCGAGGGGCTGTCTTCGTCGGGCGACGAGGTGCGGCTGGACCCCGCCATGGTGGCCAGCGACGTGGGCGAGTTCGAGTCGGCGCTGGAGGCGGGAAACCTGGAGGGGGCGGTGCGGGTGTACGCGGGCCCGCTGCTGGACGGCTTCTACGTGGCCGATGCCCCCGAGTTCGAGCGGTGGGTGGATGGCGAGCGCGACCGGCTGGCGCGCGCGTATGCCCGTGCACTGGAGCAGCTGGCCGATGCCGCCGAGGCCGAGGGAAGCGCGCTGCGGGCCGTGGACTGGTGGCGTGCGCTGGCGGTGCACGACCCGTACAGCTCGCGGGTGGCACTGCGGCTGGTGCGCGCGCTGGACGCGGCCGGCGAGCGCGCGGCGGCCCTGCGCTACGCCTCCACGCACGCCGCGCTGATGCGCGAAGAGCTGGGCGTGGACGACGACGCCGAGATGGAAGCGCTAGTGGAGCGCCTGCGCACGGACCCGGTACGCACCCCCGCGCCGCCTCCCCCGCCCCGCTTTACCGTGGGCGCGGCGGCGGCGACGGAAACCGCGCCGTCCGATCCGCCGCCTTTGTGGTCGATCGGGGGACCCACCGGCGCCCCGGCCCTGGCGTCAGCGGGGACCACGGACGCAACGGTGGATGTAACGGTTCCCGCGGATGCGGCGGAGGATGCAGATCGGCCCGTGCCCACGCCGGGCAACGAAGCGGGGGTCATCGACACGGATGCGCCGATCTCGACGATCGATCGCACCCCTCCGGTGATCGCTCCTTCGATGGACGGCGATGCCGCGCCGCCGCCGCCGGTTCGGCCACCCGCACGCCGGGCGCTGCCGCGGCTTGCGGGGGTGCTGGGGCTGGCGGCGGGGCTGCTGCTGGCACTGCTGACGCGGCGTTCGGAGCCGGCGCAGGCGCTCGCCGCCGACGACTCGTCCGATCCGCGCCGCATCGCCGTTCTCTACTTCGACGACCATTCGCCGGGAGAGGAGCTGCGCTACCTGGCCAGTGGCCTCACCGAGTCGCTGATCCACGAGCTCAGCCAGGTAGAGGCGCTGGAGGTCATCTCCCGAAACGGGGTGAAGCCGTACCGCGACCGCGCCGCCCCGTTCGACAGCCTGGTGGACGCGCTGCGGGTGGGCAGCGTGGTGGAGGGCAGCCTGCAGCGCTCCGGCGACAGCGTGTTCGTGACGGTGCAGCTGATCGACGCCGCCACCGAGGCGCACCTGGAAAGCCGCGTCATCGGCCGGCCCATGGGCGACGTGATGGCCCTTCAGCGCGCCGTGTCGCAGGAGGTGGCCGCGTCGCTCCGCCGGCGGCTGGGCCGGCAGGTGCGCCTGCGCCAGGACCGCGCAGAAACCGAGAGTGCCGATGCCCTGGCGCTGGTGCTGCAGGCTGAGCAGGTCCGCGACGACGTACGCAGCCTGGATACCCGGCGCCACCCGGTGGACGCGGGCTCGTGGCTTCGCCTGCTGGCCCGCGCCGATTCGCTGCTGGCCGGCGCCGAGGCGGCGGACCCGCGGTGGGCGCGCCCCAGGCTGCTGCGCGGGTGGGTGGCCATGGACCGCGCCGCCCGCGCCGGCTCGGAGCGTGCCGCGCTGGTGGCGCTGGCGCTGCAGCGCGCCGGGCAGGTGCTGGCGCGTGATCCAGGGGACGCGCGGGCGCTGGAGCTGCGGGGGTTCGCGGTGTTCTGGAGCGCGGTGCAGTCCGAGGGCGCCGCCGCCGACACGTCGCGGCTGGAAGGCGCCGAGCGCGACCTGCGTGCCGCGGTTGCCGCCGAGCCGTCGCTGGCCACCGGCTGGAGCCGGCTGAGCCAGGTGCTGCGCTACCGCGGCCGCCTGGCGGAGGGCGACCTGGCCGCGCGGCGGGCGCTGGAAGAAGACGCGTGGCTGGACGGCGCGGCCGACGTGCTTCACCGGCTGTACAGCAGCGGGGTGATGCTGGAGGACTACCGCGGCGCGGGCGAGTGGTGCGACCGCGGGCGCAGCCAGTTTCCCGACGACTGGCGCTTCACGGAGTGCCGGCTGACGCTGATGCGCGAGGACCGCTCGCGGCCGGCGGACCCGGCGCTGGCGTGGCACCTGGTGGAGGTGATGGAGCGCGTGGACCCGCCCGCCCGCGCCGCCGCCGAAGGGCGCGGCTACAGCTCCATCTACCGGCGGGTGGTGGCGGCGTCCGTGTCTGCGCGGGCGGGGGATGCGCAGCGCGCCCGGGCAGAGCTGGCCCGGGCGCGGCGCGATGCGGGAACCGACGAGGACCTGCGCCTGTCGCTGGCCTACGACGAGGCGTACGTGCGGCTGATGCTGGGCGAGCGCGCCCAGGCCCGGCGGCTGCTGGACGGGCTGGTGGCGGCCCGTCCCGCACTGGGCGGCTTCATTCGCCGTGACCCGCTCTTTCGCGATCTCTTTTCTTCGGCGGGAACTGCTCCAGCGGCGTCGCGCTGACCCCCTCCGACGAGGAGACGGCCAGCACGTGAAGCCCGGTCGCGGCCGGCTGCTGGCCATCCACCGTCACGTACTCCGACTTGGGAATGTGGGCGATGGCGAACGGCTCCGCGTCGTCGAGTACCACGCCGACCCGCTTCTGTCGCCCCCGGTTAAAGACGTTCAGCAGCTTGCCCACCACCTGCTCGGCCCGGTCGCCGGCGACCGAGGCGTAGTACGGAACCAGGAACTTCTCCACCGCCGACTCGCTCCAGAACACCGCGTCCGCGGCGGTCGGCTTGCCCCCTTTCGGCTTCTGGTTGTACAGGTCCAGCAGGTTCACCGCCCGTGGCTTCGTGGAGGCATCCCCGCCGCTGCCGGGCAAAATCACGGATTGCAGGGCCGCGGCATCCAGCTCGCCGCCGTGGGGGAGCATCCCCGATCCCAGGATGGCGACGTCCACCTGGGGCTCATGGGTCACCGCCGGGTTCTCGCACTCGATGACCACGGTGTACGTCTCCGGCTTGGGCTCTTCGTCATGCATCTTCCATCCTCGCTCGTTCACCACCAGCCAGAACTTCTTTCCGCGGACGCTGCTGGCGCACTCCGCCATCGCACGGAGCGCCTGGTAATCCAACGTGACAGCCATGGTGATTCTCTCCGATCGAAAGATGATGAGGGGGGCGGCGGCTGGTCCACGTCCGCCGCGGCGCACCGTTTCAGGGTGCGCGAGAAAGATGGCGCCGGCCCGTCAACCCGGCGTAGCAAGGCCGATCATCCACGAGGTTGAAAGCCGAAAATCTGCGCGGCGCCTGGGAAATTCGGGTGGATCAGGCGACTGGCCCCAACGAAGAACGCCCCGCCCGGGACCTCCCCGGGCAGGGCGTTTTCGCGGGCGGACTCACGTCCCTACTCCCACTCGATCGTCGCCGGGGGCTTGGACGAGATGTCGTAGCACACCCGGTTGATGCCGGTGACCTCGTTGATGATCCGCGTCGAAATCCTCGCGAGGACTTCGTGCGGGAACGGGTACCAGTCCGCCGTCATGCCGTCGCGGCTGGTGACGGCGCGCAGGGCGCAGACGTTCTCGTACGTCCGCTCGTCGCCCATCACCCCCACCGAGCGCACGGGGAGGAGCACGGCGAACGCCTGCCAGATGTCGTCGTACAGGCCCGCCGAGCGGATCTCTTCCAGGTAGATGACGTCGGCCTGGCGCAGGATGGCCAGCTCGCGCGCATCCACCGCGCCCAGCACGCGGATGGCGAGGCCCGGCCCGGGAAACGGGTGCCGCCCCACCATCTCCTCCGGCAGCCCCAGCTCGCGCCCCACCTGCCGCACCTCGTCCTTGAACAATTCGCGCAGCGGCTCGATCAGCGCGAACCGCATCTCCTCCTTCAACCCGCCCACGTTGTGGTGCGTCTTGATGGTGGCCGACGGGCCTTTGACGGACAGCGACTCGATCACGTCGGGGTACAGCGTTCCCTGCACCAGGTACTTTGCGTCGCCCCCCAGCCGGTCCGACGCGTCCTCGAACACGTCGATGAAGGTGTTGCCGATGATCTTGCGCTTCGTCTCCGGGTCCTCGACGCCCCTGAGCCGCTCCAGGAACAGCGCCGACGCATCCACCACCTCCAGCCGGATGCCCATGTGCGCGCGGAAGGTGCGCTCCACCATCTCGCGCTCCCCGTGCCGCAGCAGCCCCGTGTCGACGAAGATGCACGTCAGCTGGTCGCCGATGGCGCGGTGCACCAGCGACGCGGCGACGGACGAATCCACCCCGCCCGAGAGGCCGCAGATCACGTTGTCGGCACCCACGCGGGCGCGGATCTTCTCGATCTCGTTCTCGATGTACGACCCCGCCGTCCAGGTGGGCTCGCAGCCGCAGACGCCGAAGACGAAGTTGCCGATGATGTCGGCGCCGCGGACGGTGTGCGCCACCTCCACGTGGAACTGAACGCCGTACACGGGCCGGTCGTCGGCCGCGAACGCCGACCAGGGCACGTCGTCGGAGCTGGCCAGGCGGTGGTAGCCCGGGGGCGGCTGCACCACGTGGTCGCCGTGGCTCATCCACACCTGCGTGCGCTCGCCGGGGCCGAAGCCGGCGAAGATTCCCGCGGGCTCGTCGATGGTCACGTGCGCCCGGCCGTACTCGCGCCGGCCGCGCTCCACCACCCCGCCCTCCAGGAAGGTGATCAGCTGCATCCCGTAGCACACGCCCAGCACGGGAATGCCCATCCGCAGCAGCTCCGGCTCGGCCGTGGGCACGTCGTCGCCGTACACGGACGACGGCCCGCCGGAGAGGATGATCCCCCTGGGCGCCCACTCGCGCACCCACTCCAGCGAGCGGGTGGGCGGCTGGATTTCGCAGTACACGCGCTGCTCGCGGATGCGCCGCGCGATCAGCTGCGTGAACTGCGAGCCGTAGTCGATGATCAGGATGCGATTGGGATCCACGTGCCGCGCGCCTGAGGATGCGTTTGCCGATGGGGTGGGCCAAGATAGCCCGCGGGAACAGGCCCGGAAAGGAGCCTGGAGACCCGCGCCCCGGTGCCGCTCCGCCCGCCGTTCACGACGGTGATACTGTAGCAGATTGCACACTGCGGACGTTCGGCATGGAAATTCCACGGGCGAACTCGCATTGGGCAGGATGCCAGCGGGAGCGAGATCCCGCGGACGCGACTGAGAAGCGAGGATGAGGATGGGAACGGTGATGCGCGACGCGCTGTCGCTTGGCGGTGCCGCTCTGCTGGCCGCGGTTCTGGCCGCCCCCGTGGGGGCGCAGGAAGCAACCGTGTTCGCCACGGGCTCGGTGGACGGCAACGAGACGGGAATCGGGCTGCTGGGGGTGTCGGTGCGCGGGTCCGGCTTCGGCCTGAAGCCGGTGGGCGTGCTGCAGGGCTACTATCTCCAGTACACGGTTCCCGCCAGCCTCGACCAGGACAGTTCGGTGAACCTGATCGGGTTTCAGCCGCAGGTGGGGCTGGGGTGGTACGGGCTAGGCGGGTCCGTCGAGGCCCGTGTGGGCTACAACCTGGTCTCGGGCCAGGACGAAGGTGCCGAGGGCGACGACGTGCCGGTGGTCGAGGTAGAGGGCGGCGGCTCTGGCCTGACGACGACGCTTCAGGCGCAGACGTGGTCCACGCGGCCGGAGCTGTTCGGCTTGGCGACGTACAACTGGGGCGAGCATTTCCTCTATACCCAGGCGCAGGCCCTGGTGCCGCTTGGGCGCCTGGGCCTGGGCGCCGAGGCGGTGTGGCAGCAGCAGACCGGCGACGAGGGCGACTACCAGTCCACCTCGTTCGGCCCCGTGGTGCGGTTCGGGCTGAGCACCCAGTCATCCGTCAGCTTCGCCGGCGGATACAAGGACGACAACGTGCGCGACCCCACCTGGTACGCGCGCCTCACCTTCGTCCGCTGGGGCATCAGCTTCTGATCGCCGAAGTTCCCGCACGACGAAGCGCCCCCGCCATGACGGCGGGGGCGCTTTTCGCTTACAGGAGGCCGGAGAGACCGCCCTTCGCCGCCGCGATCAGCATCGCTACGGAGCTGGCCAGCTGAACGGCCCGCAGTCTCCGCAGGCGGCGAACCATCTCCTGGCCCTGACCATCCGAGTAGTTGCTTGCCTGGAAGACGTTCACCTGCCAGAACGGACTCCTCCCCATCCCGAAGTGCTCGCCCGGCTTGAGGTCCGTCCGATACCGCTGGGCGAGGGGCAACAGTGCGAGTTGCCAGAATCCCGCGGCGATCCAAGCAATCGCGGCCATCAAGAACGCGAATCCAGCCGCGCTCATGCTCGTCAGGTGTTGAGGATGCGCGAGGCGGCGCGGAAGTAGCCCGACTTGCGGCCGTATCCCGACTTCAGCGGGCCGCCGGTGTGGGCCACGCCCACCGCGTAGCGCACGCCGATGGGCGTCTCGATGGCGCGGGAAAAGACGACCTTGCCGGTGCGCTCGGTGCTGGTGCCGGGAACGCGGAAGCGGATGGGTGTGCCGGGCGACACCGGGCGGTCCATCACCAGCCGCGCGCCGCTCTCGCTCAGGTCTTCCAGGAACGCCATCGGCGACCCGCCCGCGTGCTCCGGGCTGCCGCGGGGCAGCATCACCTGCGCGGGAAGCTGCACCGCGTGGCGGGTTTCGCCGCGAAGGTTGCGCACCCGCTCGCCGGCGCGCTCCAAAAAGCGCAGGGCGGTGCGGTAGCGCGACTGCTCCAGCGGCACCGCGTGCTGCGTGCAGTGAAGCTCGATGGCGTCGCGCACGGGCACGGGCAGCCCCACGAACGCCGCCCCGCTGCGGTACATGGGCGGATCGGTGTCTGCGATGCGGCTGGAGTGCACGATGCGGCCGCGCACGTTCATGGTTCCCGTGGTCAGCGACAGCGTCAGGCGCACCTCGGTGCCCACGCGCATGGGCTCACCGGTGCGAAACCCCACGCCGCCGGGGTTCAGGTTCTCGGTCAGCGCCACCATGTTGTGCGGGGTGCCGTCCGCCGAGCGCATGCGCACGTGGATGGGAAACTGGTCGCGGAAGCGGTGGTCGGCGCGCTGCTGGCGGATCCGCAGGCTCATCTGCACCACCGACGAGGCCAGCACGAAGTTGAGCGCCGCCCACACCATGTTCGCCACGAACCCCGGCGAACGCGTGCCCTCCCAGCCGTAGTCCACCCAGCCGAACCGCGCGGCCGCGAACGCGAACGCCACCGTGGCCGCCGTCACCCCCATCAGCACGGCCTGCGGCGCGTACGTGCCGAAGGGAACGTGCCCCGGGCCCTTGGGCGTCACCTTGAAGCTCAGCGGCTTGCGGCGCAGGATGCTGAAGACGGCGCGGGTGTACGTCCAGAACTTGGCGACGTGAAAGCGCTCGGAGATCAGCAGGTTGCCGATGCCCCGCGACAGCAGCATCGACATCACCAGCGTAAGCGCCAGCACGGGGAGGAAGCGCGTCAGGAAGCCCGCGTTCAGCGCCCGGATGGGCAGGATGCCGGTGAGGAAGAACACGATGGGCGCCAGCAGGAACACCAGCTTCTGCAGCCCGCCCACGTACGCCGTCAGCGAGGCGAAGTACGACAGCCGCTGCGAGAGCGTGAGCCCGCGCGTGAAGAGCGGGTTGAAGCGCTTGATCACCTGCATGGCGCCCTGGCCCCAGCGCAGGTGCTGGGTGTGGAACGCCACCGCAGACCCCGCCGCCAGCCCGTACGCCAGCGACTCGCCATAGAACGCCGACTTCCACCCGCGCGCGTGCAGGCGCAGCGAGGTTTCGATGTCTTCGGTGATGCTGTGGTGGCTGAAGCCGCCGATCTCATCCAGCGCCGCGCGCCGCAGCACCGCCGCCGAGCCGCAGAAGAAGGCGGCGCCCCGCGCGTCCTTGCCGGGCTGCAGCACGGAAAAGAACAGCCGCTGCTCTTCCCACATGCGGCGGCCCGTCTCATCCACCTCGTAGGTGAAGGCGTCGGTGTTGTAGAAGTCCTGCGGCGACTGCACGAAGGCCAGCGTGCGGTCCTGCGAAAGGATGCCGAGCAGCCGGTCGAGCATGTGGGGCAGCGCCACGTGGTCGGCGTCCAGCACCAGCACGAACTCGCCGTCGGTGTTCGCCAGGCCGTGGTTGAGGTTGCCGGCCTTGGCGTGCTCGTTGGTCTCCCGGCGCAGGTAGCCCACGCCCGCTTCCTCGGCCATGGCGCGCACTTCGTCGCGCTTGCCGTCGTCCAAAATCCACGTCTTGTGCGGGTAGCGCATGTTGCGCGCGCCCACGGCGGTGCGGCGGATGACTTCCAGCGGCTCGTCGTAGCAGGGGATCAGCACGTCGGCCGTCAGCCCGGGCGGGGCCTTTACGGCGGCGCGGTGCTTGAGGCCCCACACCGAGTGGACGAACAGGAAGCCCGAGATCAGCCCCCAGGTTTCCGCCAGGGCCAGGGGAATGGCGAACCACAGGTGGTCGGGGTTCAGCGTCCATCCCCAGCGCCAGACGATGTAGTACGTCCACACGACGAGCGTGAGGATCGCCTGGGCGCGGATCAGCCATTCCTTCCACTCGGCCTGGCGCGGCACCACGTACCGCGCCAGCGCCCCGCCCTCGTCCTGGCGGCCCCTGCGGCCGCGCCGGCTGGGGCGTCCGGCGTCCTCCTCCGGGGGCAGCACCAGGGCCGGGTCGGCGTCGACGGCGTCGAACTCCGGCACCAGCTCCTCGACCGCCACCGGAACGATGTCCGGCACGGAGCCGTCGCGAAGGTCGCGGTCCGGCACCTGGGCCAGCGTGGCCACTTCGGCCAGGATCCCCGGATCGGTGTCCACGTAGGGCGGCACCGCGACGGGCCTGTCCTCCCGCGCAACGTCCAGGACAGCGTCGTCCCGATCCCCGTCGAATTGATCCGCATCGGCGGGGACAGCATCAGACCGATCCGCATCGGCCAAGGCAACGTCGGATCTATCCGCATCGGCCAGGGCAACGTCGTGCTGATCTGCCTCAAGCCGCTCCGGGTGGATCCAGTCCGAACCGCGTCGATCCGTGTCCGCGAGATACGCATCCGCTTGATCCACATCCGCCGACTCGACTGCCGAAACGTCCGGCTCCGCGGCTTCGCTCCGCGCGTCCACGGCCGCGAACGGATCGTCGGATGCGAAGGCGCTCGCCACCGGCTCGGCGGTCGCGGACACCTCGTACACCGATCGATCTTCTTCGGCGGATGCGGACGCGTCGGCATCCGGAACCGGCGTCTCGGCTGCGGCGGGCGGCAGCGCGGTGTCGGATGGGGCGACGACCTCCGCAGTCGCCGCCTCAGCTTCAGCGGGCGGAGGAGCGAAGTCGACCGGGGGCGCGAGCTCGGCAGCCGGAGCCTCGACCTCGACCAGCGGAGGCGCGATGTCGGCCGGGGTCACGACTTCCGCAGCCGGAGCCTCGGCCTCAGTCAACGGAGGCGCGGCTTCAGCGACCGGCGGTGCCGGCTCGGACGGGGGGGGACGGCGCCGCGGGGCCGCGGAGGGGGCCAGGACGGCGAAGACGCGGCACTCGTCGGGGAGGCCCCAGCTTTCGCGCGGCGCGTCGGGCCCGGCAAAGACCAGGGCGGCGCCTACCTCGCGGGCCAGCTCCTGCAGCCCGGGAGAGCCGGCGGGGACGTACAGGAAGAGGAGGAGATCGGGATCGGGGTCACCGTGCAGCAGCGGCCCCGTGCCGAAGCTGGACAGAAGCTCGTCCAGGTTCGCCACGGGCGCGCCGGCGGGCAGAAAGCAAAGCCCGCGCGCCTGCACCGGCCGCGCGGCCTCGCTGATGGAAAGCCCATCGAACAAGGCGTCGGTGACGCCCGCGCCGTCCAGCAGCCCCAGCGCCTGGTGCAGCGAGGGGCGCTGAAAGCCGAGGTCCGCCAGCACGGGTGAGCGCCCGAAGCGCGCGGCGGCCGTCGCCAGCTCCACGGCAGAAAGCGCGGCGCGGCCGCTGGACTCGGCCTCGCCCGCGGCCAGCAGAAGCACGGCGCGCCGGCCCGCCAAGCGCTCGGTGAAGAGCGCCCGCAGGCCGGCTTCGGCGCGGCTCGCCCCCGGCCGCGGACGCGCCGGAGCGCCCCCGGCGGGCGGGGCGCCGGGTGCGTCGGCGGGGGGAAGAGGCTCGGTCATTCGGTGCGATGACTGCGTTTCCGGGCCCCGCGGAACGCGAAGCCCGGGGTGTGCCTCACGCGAACCCGCGGCCGGCGAACGGCGCCGCGGGCGCGGCACCCATCACCAGCTCGCTGCGCCGCAGGAGAGCGTCGAGCGTGGCCTTGAACTCGGTGAAGCTGACGTCCGGCGCAAAGCACACGTCGGCGCCCGCCGAAAGCAGCGAGATGCGCAGGTCCGGCGAGTCGGCGTCGATGACCACCACCGGGATGGCGCGCAGGTGCGCCGCGCCGCGGATCTCCTGCACCAACGCGGCCACGTCGCCGCCCGCCAGCCGTGCGCCGACGACCAGCGCCTGCACGGCCCCGGCGCGAAGCCGCTCACGAACCCCGGCCACGTCCGCCGCCGTCTCCGTCGCGTACCCGGCCGAGTGGAGTCGGGTGGCAAGCCCCAGCCCGCGAAGCTCTTCGGGGTGCGCCACGTACACGTGCCCGCCCCAGCCGTAGCCGATGCCGTGCCGCTCGCGCTGGGCGAACACCCGGCGGAGCAGGCTGGCGACCACGGGATCGTACACCGAGCCGGCCTGCCGCTGCATCTCGTCGACCGCGGCGGCCACGCCCATCGGCTGGCGCCCCGGGCCGTCGGCCAGCAGGTGCGAGCAGCCGCGCGCCACCGCCAGGACGCGCGCCGGGAAGGGAATGCGGTCCTCGGCCAAGCCGTCGGGGGTGCCGGTGCCGTCCCAGTGCTCGTGCTGGTGCGCCAGCGCGTCGTGCACCCCCGCGGGAAGCGCCACGCCCTGCAGCAGCTGAAGGGTGATGGCCACCTCGCGCTGGCCGTCGTCCCCCGCCCCGTTCATCGCCAGCCCGCCCAGGTCGCTGAGCAGCGCGGCGAGGGCCAGCGCGTTCAGGTGCTCGTCGCGAAGCTCCAGCTCGCGGCCCAGCGCCACGGCCAGCAGGCGCGTCAGCGAGCTTTCGGCGCCGAAGACGGCGCCGCGGTGCTCCAGCGCGCGCACCAGAACCTCCACGAGCGCCACGGCCTCGGCACCCGCGCCGGGGGCGGCCGCGCCATGCGAGGTGGAGACGGCCATCGACTGTGCCCGCTGCCCGTCCGGCGCGGCTTCGGCGGCGGGGGCGGCGCGGCCGGCCGGGACGTCGGCGGCTTCGGGGGCGGCCGGGTCGGCCGCGGCTTCCGACAGCTCGGTCATCATCCTCTGTACCTCCACGTCATCTTGCAGGGTGAGCAGGCGGCGGAAATGGTCCAGCGCCTCGTCGCGGCGTCCGGCGGCCCGGGCGGCCAGGCCCAGGCCGCGGAGCGCGGCGGGGTGGTCGGGGTTCAGCTCCAGCACGCGGCGCCACGACTGCTCGGCCTCGCCGTGCCGGCCCCGGGCGGCCAGCAGCTCGCCGAGCATGGCGTGGGCGCTGGCGTCGTCGGGGCTGTGGAGCAGGCCGGCGCGCAGCACGCGCCTGGCTTCTTCGGTGTCGCCGTACCGGCGGTGCGCGTCCGCGAGCTGCACGAAAACCCCGCCGGGATCCCGGGCGAAGGCTTCGCGGAGCTTGCGGATTTCGCGAAGGGTGGCCTTGGCCATGAAGGCGCTGAACGGGAGCGTGCCGGGCGCCGAGGGGGCGCCGGGCCGGTGGGCGGAAGCGCGGGGAGAGGCCTTTGCCCCGTGCGCCGCGGACCTTTCGCATGTATTCTGGCATGGTGCACCCCCGGCGCGCCAGAGCCTTGCGCGTTCCGGGACGCAGGAACCGCGCGCCCGTGCACGGTTCCTGCGCGCCGGGCAGGAACCGGCCGGCCCCCGCGCCGGCGGCACGCCCGCCAAAAACCCGAGAAAACTATCCCCATGCGCCCCAACGAGGCGGCCGCCGCGGCCATCGGCTGGCTGAACCGCATCGTGATCCTGGCGGTCAGCGTGTTCGTCGTGCAAGCCCTGTGGCCCTCCGGCCCGCGGGACGACGACGAGTTCCCCGCCGCGCCGCCCCCGCCCCGGGGCGAACGCGTGGCGGCCGCGCCGGTGCGCCCCGCCCCGCCCGCGGGTCGGCCCTCCGCCCCGGCCGAGGCGGTCCGGCGCGCGCTCCCTGGCGACGACTCGCTGCACGCCGACGCGGCTCGGCGCGCGTGGGCGTACGTGGAGCAGCAGTACCAGCCGGCGACCGGGCTGGTGAACTCGGTGGCGGGCTATCCGTACGCCACGCTCTGGGACGTGGGGAGCGGGCTGGCTGCGCTGTACGCAGGCGCCGAGCTGGGGCTGCTGGAGCGCGAGGAATACGACCGGCGGATGGCGCGGGCGCTGCAGACGCTGAACACCATGCGCCTGTACGACGGCGCGGCGTTCAACAAGAACTATTCGACGACCACCGGGCGCATCGCGGGGCGCAACGACCGCGAGGAGCCCGACGCGATCGGCTACGGCTGGTCCGCCACGGACATCGGGCGGGTGCTGATCTGGCTTCGCATCATCGCCACCACCCAGCCGCGGCACGCCCAGGCGGCGCGGGCCGTAGCGGCGCGGCTGGACCTGGACCGCATGGTGGACGACGGCTACCTGTACGGCGAAGACCGCGCCCCCCGCAGCGGGCGCAAGCGGCGCTACCAGGAGGGCCGGCTGCCGTACGAGCAGTACGCGGCGTCTGGCTTTGCGCTCTGGGGACAGCGGGCCGAAAAGGCGCTCTCCCTCCGCGAGAACGCGCGCCCGGTGAACGTGCTGGGCATTCCGCTGATGGCCGACAAGCGCGGCTACGACCACGTGACCAGCGAGCCGGTGATCCTGGCGGGGCTGGAGGTGGGATGGACGCCCGAGATGGCGCGGCTGGCGCGGGGGATGCTGGCGGCGCAGGAGGCGCGGTACCGGCAGACGGGCACGGTGACGATCGTCAGCGAGGACGCCATTCCGCGCGCGCCGCACTACTTCTACTACTACTCGGTGGTCGGCAACGGCCAGCCGTTCGCGCTGAACGTGCTGAACCCGCGCACCCGGATCTCGGAGCCGCGGTGGGTGAGCGCCAAGGCGGCGTTCGCCTGGCACGCGCTGCTGCCGGGCGAGTACACGCAGCGCGCGGTGACGACCGTGGCTCCCGCCGGGGCGGGCGAGGGGGGATGGGCGTCGGGCGTGTACGAGGGAACGCGCACGTCTACGCGCGGGCAGAACGTGAACACGGCGGCCGTCGTCCTGGAATCGGCGCTGTACCACGCGCGCGGCGGGCGGCCGTTCATGCAGCCGGCGGCCACGAAGCCCATCGTCCGGCAGCAGGCCCGGGCGGATTCGGTGCGGCGCGATTCGGTGAGGCGGGATTCTGTGCGGCGGAGCGCGGCTCGGCCGGACTCGGCGCGGGGCACGGCAAGGGGAGCTCAGCCCGCCGCCAAGGCCCGCACGGGCGACTGAAATCGCTGACCCGCACCGGATTGTGCCCGCCGCCAGGCTGCACGGGCGACTGAAGTCGCTGCAACGACCACACGAAGTCTGCCTTCGCAGACTGGCCGGCCGTGGCGCAAGTTCGGCCATGTGGCGCGACCGAAGTGTGGTGCAGTTCTCCCCCTCTCCCGCTTGCGGGAGAGGGGGCCGGGGGGAGAGGGCAGCCGGGGACTGCGCCGGACCAGATCGAACGCTCCGACGCTCGCCAGGGTTCCCAACCGACGCGCGACAGCGTCACGGAGACCGAGGCCGCCCCAGACACGGGCGACTGAAGTCGCTGCAACGACCACACGAAGTCCACCTTCGTGGACTGGCTTGCTGTCGTGCTAGTTCTGGTCTGACGCGCGACCGGGATGCGATAGAAAACGCGCCGGAGAGGAAGCCCTCTCCGGCGCGTTTTTCCATCCTTTACCGTCGTTACCGTCCTTACCGTCGTTCTCAGTTGCTCGCCAGCATCGTGGGGCGGATGGACGACACGTCGCTGTAGCTGGCCAGCACGCCGGCGTCGCGGACGGCTTCGCGGTAGGCCTGCAGCGACTCGGCGCTGGAGTTCACGCGCCAGTCGGTTTCCTTGTCCATGTGGAACCACACGGCCCCGACGACGGCGGGGTGGCGGCGCATGTGGGCGAAGGCGCCGCGGATCCAGCGCGCCTTGGCGTCGCCCGTGCCCTCGTCGCTGGCCACTTCGCCGATGATGATGGGCTTGCCGGGATAGCGCGAGGCCAGGTCCGAAAGCATGTGGTCGGCCTCGGCGCCGTCGACCATGGCGTCGAACTCCTGCCACGAGCCGCCGTGCAGCCGCGGCGCGTTGAAGCCGTGCGCGCCCACGTAGTCCACGTACGCGTCGCCGGGATAGTAGTGGCCGTACCAGTTCCAGTGCGCCGGGCCCGTGGCGCGGTTGGTCAGCGGGTTGCCCACGTTGGGGTTGAACACCCAGCGGACGTTGCTGGCGCCCTCGCGGCGGAAGATGTCGACGATGCGGCGCCAGGCGGCGGCGTACTTGGCCGGCGCGCTCTGGTCCCCGCCGTTCTCCACGCCCTGCCACACGTACTGCCAGTTGCCGTTCATCTCCCACGCCGGCTCCAGCAGCACCGTACCGCCGACCGCCGCCAGCTGCCGGCCGATGCGCGCGAACTCGGCGTCGGCGCGGCCCGCCGCGATGGCCTCCAGCAGCCCCGACTGTGGGGCGCCGCTCCAGCGCAGGTCCAGGGCGAGGAAGTTGGTGGCGCCCGCCGCGCTCACCTCGCGCAGCACCTTGCCGCACCAGCCGGTGGCGGAAAAGTCGCACGACACGGGGTGATAGGTCTTCACCAGCGCCGGGGCCTTGCCCACCATGTCGCCGTACTGGCGGATGGCCGCGCCGATGCGCTCGGGCTTGCTGTCGGCTTCGCCCAGGAAGGCGCCGTGAAAGAACGGGCCTGCGGTGGGGGTCACCGGCGTCTCCGGCTTCGTGGTGTCATCGGGACCGGTAACGGAGCCCGCGCCGTCGCAGGCCGCGCTCATGAGCACGAGCGAGCCGGCGAGGACGACGGATGCGAACGACGAGACACGAGACGAGAGCTTGCGCATGGACGGCACCTTGCTTCGGCGGCCCGACTGGCGTGGCGGGAGCAGTCCCGCGGTAGCCTCGTAGCTTTGCGTCCCCGCCTTTCGACGGGTTTGCCATTATCGATCGGTACCCGGGGGATTTCCGGGCGGGAACATCGAGCGCGGGGAGATTGCGCCCGCGCACCACTCTGGCACGTCGCGTTCCGCACCCGGTCAATGAGTCTAAGTAATTGTAATATGAAGGTTTAGGTCCAACACCGCGATGGCACCTCCATGCCAAGCGCGTGGCATTTTGCAGAAGCCCCCGACATTTGCAATCGCTACGCAAATCGTGACGCCACTGCTACATAGGATGCTAACCACCGCATCTGGCGTCCCGCCCGATGTCATCCCGATGGAGCGGCCCCGACACACCAGCCGCTACCCCGTACCTGGCAGCGACTGAGGGATCCGCCACACACCATCCGAAGCGCACCGCTCTCGCCCCCACATCGCGACCCTTCGGGGGATCATCCCCTCGACCGGCTGCCGGCGCATGCCTCGGAGGGCCCCTCCCCCGGCAAACTGCGCCGGGAGAGGGGAGAACGTCGATTGAGGGCCGAATGGCTGCCGGCGCATGCCGCGTCCGCCCCCTCTCCCGGCCTCTCCCCCGCATACTGCGCGGGAGAGAGAAGCACTTCGATCGAGTCTCGAATGGCTGCCGGCGCATGCCCCTGGGAGCCCCCTCTCCCCGGCCCTCTCCCCCGCTTCGCAGGGGAGAGGGAGAATTCGATTGCGCTTCGACTGGCTCGCTCCCGGCCCGAACACGCGTGCCGTTGAAGCCCCGGGCGGGACGCGACGGCGGCCCGAGCCGGGGCTTACCGCTGTCCGAGCGGGGGTTCACCCGCTCCCGGTGAGCCGGGGCCGCGCGGCCATCGGCGCGTTCATCCGTGGAGAAACTCCGGTGCATTCACCCGAAGGACGCCGCGCGATCGGCAGCGACGCTGCATCACGCGTGGTGTGTGGCGGATCCCTCAGTCGCTGCGGTGTTTGGCTCACGCGGCGGGTACGGTGTGGCCGCTCCATCGGGATGACATCGTGGATGGCGAAAGCCCCTCCCCGCGTCGCGCGGGGAGGGGCTTCTGCCGTGCGAATCGCCCGGTTTATTCCGCGGTGCCGCCTGCCAGCGTCGAGAGGCGGCGGAGGAGCGCGTTGAGCGCGGCGCCCACCTCGGTGAACGTGGCCGACGAGGCGAAACACAGGTCCGCGCCCGCCGCCAGCAGCGACGGGCGGACCTCGGCGTCGTCCGCGTCCACGACGACGACAGGCATCCACGCCGCCGCCGGGATCGCGCGAAGCTCGCGCAGGGTGTCGGCTTCGGATGCGGCGAGCTCGGCGCCCACGATCAGCGCCAGCGGCAGGTCGCCGTGCAGCCGCTGCCGAAGCGTGCCGGCGCCCGGCGTCTCAGCCTCGAAGCCGGAGGCGTGCAGGCGGCCCGCCAGATCCATCGACCGAAGCTCGCGGCGATGCGCCACCATCACCCGTCCGCCCACGCCATAGCCGATCCCGTACAGCTCGCGCCGCGCCAGCACCCGCCGCAGCACGCTGACCACCATGGGATCGTACGTGGTTCCCGCGCCCCGCTGAAGCTCGTGCACCGCCGCGTCCGTGCCCCGGCGCGACGATCCCGTCAGCAGGGACGCCGCGTCGCGGGCAACGGCCAGGACGCGCGCCGGGAACGGAATGCCGTCCTCGCGCGGGCCGCCGTCGCTGCCGTCCCAGCGCCGGTGCTGCATCGACAGCGCCTCGTGCACTTCCGGCGTCAGCGGAACGGACTCCATGAGCGTGAGAGAGACGTCGGTGCCGCGCTGCGCCTGTCCGCCGCCGCGAAGGAACAGCCCGCCCAGGTCCGCAAGCACGGCCGCGAGCGCCAGTCCGTCCAGGCGCGTGCCCTCCATCCCCAGCTCGCGCCCGATGGAAACCGCCAGCAGGCGCCGGACGCTGCTCGCGGCGCCGAGCACGTCGCCGTCCCGCTCCAGCACGCGCACCAGCGCCTGCGCCAGCTGCACGGGGTTGGCGCGCCCGGTGAGCGTCGGCGCGGGGGCCCACGGCTCCCGAGCGGCCGCGACCAGCGCGACGGACGGAGCCGGCGCGGCCTTGGGCTCCTGCGGCGCGCGCTGCGTGGCGCGGTCGAACCAGGCGCGCGCCACCGCGGGGTCCGGCGGAAGCGCGGGCGGGAAGTTGGGAGCGTCCGCGGGGCGCGCCTCCGGATTCGCCAGCGAAGCAGCCGGACGCGCCGGCGCCGGACGGGCCTGGGGCGTCGCGATGGGAGCCGGCGGCTCGGACGGGGCAGCGAGAGGCGATGGCTCCGGGTCCAGTGTCACCCCGTGCGGCAGCCTGGCCCGCGTGGGCCAACCGCCTGCGTCCACGGGAGGCGCATCCGGCGCGGCGGTGCCGACGTCCACGGGCTGCTCGAGTTCCGCATCCTCATCCGCCGCGGGAGCCGCGTAGGCTTCCACGGCATCCAGCGCTTCCGGATCGCCGGCGACCACGTCGTCGAACACGTAGCCGGCCGCAGGCTCTCCCGGCTGATCCGCATCCGAAGTGTCTGCCAGCGTGGACGGACCTACCGACCCCACGTCCACGTCCGCCGTCACGGACGCATCCATCGGCTCTACGTGCGCGCCGATCGGCTCGGCGTGGTCCGCGAAGTCCACCGGGGCGGCAGGCTCATGGTCCCCGGGCTGATCCGCGTCCGAAGTGTGTGCCATCGTGGACGTACCCAGCGATTGCACGGCCACATCCCACGTCGCGGAAACATCCACCGGCTCCACGTTGGCCCCGATGGGAGCGGAGAGATCGGCGAAGTCCACGGCGGCGGCGGGATCGACCTCGTCGCCGTAGTCCACCGCCTCCGCGAGGTCCACTTCGTCCGCCCGATCGTCCTCATCCGGCGCAGCCACGTACGGCGCAGGGACAACGGCGATCGTGGGATCGGCATCGTCGATGGCGCGCAGCCAGTCGGCAATCGGCTCGGGCTCGGGCTCGGCGGCGGATGCTTCGACTGCATCCATTGCATCCGCCGTGGCGGCCACGTCTTCCGCAGCGCTCACGGTGTCATCCGCGCCGGCGCTGCCGCCCGCGAACGCGTCCGCATCCACAGCGGCGCTGACGGGCTCGTCCGCTTCAACGATGCCGCCCGCGTACGCATCCGCATCCGCCGCGGCGCTGACGGGCTCGTCCGCGTCGGGGATGCCGCCCGCGAACGCATACGCATCCGTTGTAGCGCTAATGGGCTCGTCCGCTTCAGTGATGCCGCCCGGGAACGCATCCGCATCCGCCGCGGCGCTAACGGGCTCGGCCGCTTCGGCGAAAGCCCCCGCGTTCACGTCGGCATCGACGGCCTCATCCGCGTCGGCCACTCCGGTCGTGGAGCCTTCCTCGGCGACGGCATCCAATGCCTCGTCCGATTCGGCCACCTCTTCGAAGGCCGCGGGCTCCGCCACTGGAATCGCGGGAAGCTCGAAGCCGGGGCCGAAGCCGTCCTCGCCAGCCTCGGCGGGCGCAAAGGCTTCGTCGGACCACGCGGCTTCGTCGATCCCTTCCACGGCCTCGATCGTCTCAGTCGCATCCACGGCGCTGGATTCGGCGGGGGCGAACGACTCGTCGGACCAGGCGGACTCGTCGACGCCTTCCGCGCTTGCGACCGCCTCGATCACCGCCGCGGCGTCCGGTGCTTCGTCGGACGCGGCTTCGTCCACGGGCTCGGACGCGAGCGGGGCCGCGTCCACCACCACGGCTTCGTCCAGGGGCTCGGACGTGAGCGGCGCGGCGGCGACGGTCTCCTCCACCTCGGCCTCGGCGACATCGTCCTCATCCATGAAGACGATGTCGAAGCCGGCGAGCGCCTCGTCGTCGTCCCACTCGTCGAACTCCGCCTCGGCGAAATCCGCGGAATCGCCGACCGCGCCCTGCAGCGCCGCGTCGGCGTGGAAGGCGATGGGCACGGGAGCAACGTCGTGGGCCTGGGGCGACGGATCGGCCGCGCGCATGAACGGCGACTGCTCCGCATGCGGGCCATCAGCCGTGAACGACGGCGCCACGAAGGCATCCCGGGACTGCCCGGAGGTCGGGTCATCCCCCTGGCTGAACCGCCCCTGCGCCGCATCCGGCTCGTCCGCGCTGAACGACGGCGCGGCGAAGGCCTCGCGGGACTGTCCGGAGGTCGGATCGTCCCCCTGGCTGAACCGCCCCTGCACCGCGTCCGGCTCGTCGGCCGCGAACGACGGAGCCGCGCCCGAGTGCGCCACGTCCTGCTCGTCCGCCGTGAACGCGAGCGTGGCGGGGGGAGGCGCGGCAGCGGGCTCGTCGCCGGTGAACGACGGACGGACGTGGGAATGCCTGGCATCCACGTCGTCCGGGGTGAACGACAGCGGCGCGCCGGCCTGCTCCACTTCCCGCTCGTCGGGGGTGAACGAGGGGATGGCATCAGCGGACGGCTCGTCGCCCGTCGCGGCGCGCTCCGCTTCCCAGGCGCGGGAGGCCGCGCGCAGCACCTCGGCCGGATCGGCATCCGGGTCGATGGCGGGGTCGGCCGGGACGTTCGCCGCGGCCGACGACGCGGGCGACGCCGCAAAGGGATCGCTGGCGGCGGGCTGCGCCTCCTGCCCCGCGTGGCCGAAGTCGAAGCCCGCGTTCTCCACGCGAATCAGGCGGCGGAAGAAGCCCATGGCCTCGTCGCGCCGGCCCGCGGCCTCGCTGATGTCGGCCAGCGCGCGCAGGGCGGGCACGTAGTCGGGGTCCAGCCCCAGCACGTCGCGCCACACGCCCTCAGCCCGCTCGGTGTCGCCGCGGTCGGCCAGCACCCGCGCCAGCGCCGCCCGCGCGCGCGGGTCGCCGCCGTGATCGCGCAGGCCGCGGACGAGCATCTCCTCGGCGCGGTCCAGGTCTCCCGATTCACGGAGCGACTCGGCCTGCTGCACGAAGCGAGGCAGGGGGTCGCGGGCGCCGGCCGCGGGCGAGGGCTGGGCGGGAGAGCGGCTGAACACGTGCGGTGGCGTGGTTCGGGAGTCGGGGCACTGCGGGCGCGGCGCGCCCATGGAGATTGAGGTCTGCCCAAAATGCACGCCCTACGCGCGAAACGCCAGTGTCGTCGCGCCGAAGCGCCCCAACGCTGGACGACGTGCGTTGCAGCTCGACCAGGAGCAGAGCCATCTGGTACTACTCGATGTGGCACCTTGCTTGCACCGGCCGTGCCTGCGGTTCCCGCGCGAAAGCCATCTTTTTCCATCCCGGAAGCCCTCGCGCGGGGGTGCCCGAGCCTCAAAACGCCGTAACCATGCCTGCTCCTGACCGCATCCGCCGCCTGGCAGTGATGCTCGCTTCTTCCTGCGCACTGGCCGCTTCGCTGGCCGCGTGCGGCGTCTTCGCCGTGCCGCCCGAGGGAACGCCGCCGCCGGCCACCGTCGGGCCCACCGTGATGCCCGACGAGGGCCCGCCGCCCGAGGTGACGGCGGCGCTGCTGAACCAGGGCCCCGACCCGCTGCGGCAGGGCGACATCGTGCGCCTGCGCATCTGGCGCGAGGCAGAGATGTCCGGCGACTACACCGTCAACGAGGACGGCGACGTGGTGCTGCCCCGCGTGGGCAACATCCACGTGGCCGGCGAGCAGCCCGCCGAGATCAAGACGCGCATCACCCAGGCGTTCTCGCGCTTCCTGCAGAGCCCGTCCATCGAGGTCACGCTGCTGCGCCGCGTGCAGGTGCTGGGGGCCGTGCGCAACCCGGGGCTGTATCCGGTGGACCCCACGATGACGGTGTCCGACGCGCTGGCGCTGGCGGGAGGCACCACCACCGACGGCAGCCCCAACCGCGTGGTGCTCATCCGCGACGGAGTGCGGCTTCCCGTGAAGCTCGAGGCCAACACCCCCATCGCGGGCGCGTCCATCCGCTCGGGCGACCAGATTTACGTGGACCAGCGCAGCTGGATCAGCCGCAACACGGGCGTAGTCACCGCCGCCATCACCGGCGTGGTGAGCCTGATCATCGCCTTCGGCACCAGGTAGGAACAGATGGAACCCTTGATGCTGCCGGGGCAGGTGGCGCCGCCGCCGTACGTTCCCCCCGCGCCCGAGCCCGTGAAGGTGCGCGAGCTCTGGGGAATGGTGAAGCGCCACCGCCTGCTGATCGGCGCCTGCACGGCCGTGGGGTTGGCGCTGGGGCTGCTTCTCGTTTCCCGCAGCCGCCCCGAGTACGAGGCGACGGCCACGATCGTGGTCGACGACAACCGCGAGCGGGTGGCGCGAGTGCTGGGGAACGAAGTGACGGACCAGAAGGGACGGATGGCCACGGAGATGGAGCTGCTCCGCAGCCGCCTGCTGGCCCGCGCCGTCGCCGATTCGCTGGAGCTCCGCGTTTCGGTGGTGAAGCCCGAGGGGGTGCCGCGCAGCCAGGTGCTTTCGGGCATTCGGCTGAACCGGGAGGCCGATACGGCCACGATCACCTTCGTCAAGCAGGCGTACGGCGAGTTCGAGGCCCGCAACGCCGACGGCAAGGTGATCGGACGCACCAGCGCCGGCACGCCCATGCAGGTGCCGGGCGGGCAGCTCATCCTGGCCCCCGAGGCCGTGGACCACCCCGAGTTCACCGTCGCCATCGGCACGCGCGAGGGCGCCGCCGAAGCCGTGGCCGACCAGCTGGACATCTCGCAGCCGGCGGAAGATGCCGACGTCGTGCACGTCGCCTACCGCTCGTCGGACCCGGCGCTGGCCCGCGACGTTCCCAATGCGCTGGCGGCGCGCTATACCGAGCTGCGGCGCGACATGCACGGCAGCGAGGCGCGCAGCACCGTGCAGTTCCTGCGGGCCCAGGTAGACACGCTGCGCGGCCAGCTCACCGCGGCCGAGCAGCGGCTGCAGGCGTTCCGCGAGCGCGAGGGCGTGGTGGCCCTGCCGGTGGAGGCCAGCACCCAGGTGACGCAGCAGGCGCAGCTGCAGGCCCAGCGCAACGCGCTGGAGGCCGAGCGCTCGGCGCTGGCCCGCAGCATCGCGCAGGCCCGCTCGTCCACCGGCCCGGGCGCCTCGTCGCCGTATCGCAACCTGACGGCGTTCCCCACCCTGCTGCGCAACGAGACCGCCACGCAGCTGATCACCCAGATCGCGCAGCTGGAGAACGAGCGCGCGACGATGATGCGCACCCGCACCGCCGCCGACCCCGACGTGCAGCTCCTCACCCAGCGCATCGAGCAGCTGGAGGGACAGCTGGGCGGGATCGTGAACACGTACGTGCAGGGGCTGGGCAACCAGGTGGCCTCCATCGACGCCAGCCTGGGATCGTTCGGGGCGCGGATGGACCGCATTCCCGCCCAGGAGGTGGAGCTCGCGCGGCTGAGCCGGCAGACGGACGTGCTGGGCGGATTGTACGGCCAGCTGCAGGCGCGGCTGAAGGAGGCCGAGGTGGCCGAGGCGGTGGACGAGCCGGGCGCGGTGGTGGTGGACCCGGCGACGCTCCCCTCCAAGCCGTCCAACGGGAGCACGCCCCTGATCGCCGGGGTGCTGGCCATCTTCGGCATGCTGCTGGGCGTGGGCATCGCCTTCGCCCGCGAGTACGCCGATGTGTCGGTGCACACCCGCGACGACCTGCAGGCCGCCACCGGGTTCCCCGTCCTGGGATGGGTGCCGCGGATGGGCGCCACCCTTTCCCCCGGCAAGAAGGCGCTGCGGGGGATGCGGCGGATGCTTCGTCCCGGGCGCGCAGCCGAGTCGCACGCGGGCCGGGCCCTGGTGCCCACCGCGGGCATCGCGTCGCTGATGCCCTCGCTTCCCGCGGGCGCGCCCACCGCCACGGCCGATTCGTACGAGTGGCTGTACCGCAACCTGCTCTTCCTGAAGCCGGGCGAGGACGTGCGGGCGGTGCTGGTCACCAGCCCGCTGCCGGGAGACGGAAAGACGACCACGGCGGCGGGGCTGGCCTCTACGCTGGCGCAGCGCGGGCTGCGGGTGCTGCTGATCGACGCCGACCTGCGCCGGGGAGCGCCCGCGCCCGAGGGCGGCGGGGGCACCCCGGGGCTCTCGGACCTGCTGGCGGGCACCGCGCCCCTGGCCGACGTGGTGCAGCTGGTGAACGTGGGCGAGGGGCGGCAGCTTCACTACATCCCCGCCGGGCACCTGCCGCCCGACCCGGTGCAGCTGCTGGGGTCGCCGCGCATCCAGGTGCTGATGGAGTGGCTGCGCGAAAAGTACTTCATCGTGGTGCTGGACTCGCCCCCGCTGAACCTGTTCGCCGACGCGGCCGTGCTGGGCGCGTGCGCCGACGCCACCCTGCTGGTGTCGCGCGCGGGCGTCACCCCCTTCGAGGCGGTGGTGCACGCCGCCGAGCAGTGCCGGCGGGCGCGCATGCCCACCGTGGGCACGGTGCTGAACGACATCGTCCCCGACCGCGACCGCGACTACGACCCCGCCTACAGGTGGTACGAAGAGGGTCGCGCCTACTACGCCCGGGTGGCCTGACAGCGAAAAGTACCGGTCTAGGCAGAGAAGAGGAGCAGGGGACAGGCCGTCCGCTGCTCCTCCGCCGTTCTGCGCGATCGAGGGACATGCCGGGGATTCTGCGCGAATGCTGGCGTTTCGCGTGATTTCCGTACATACTGGGGAACGTCGGCCGAAACGACGGGGCCGGGGGAAGCCCCCTCCGTTCCCTCCGCGCCTCGGCGTGCCGACGCTTCCGGCGGCGACAGAGTTGGGGAACATCCGCACCTGCCTCAATGCGCCCCACGCCGGGCTAACTCGTTCCCAGATCAGGACGAGAGGGCACAAACAGGTGCCCCGGTGGTATAGAATTCGCTTTGATAGCGGCCTGGGGCTTCCGGGCCGTGCAGCACCCGACAATAGCACTCCCGCCGCGAGGCGGGGCCGCAGAGCCAGGGGTCTTGGTTGGCGCAGGGGATCGCCAAGACAGCCCAGCCGCCGAAGGTGGTAGGACAAGCCATGCAGCGTAGCATCATCGCCCTCGAGGGCACCACCCTCCGGGGATCGCCCGAAATCGGCCCCCCGCGTGAAGTTCCGCGCGAAGCCCCGGCCGTTCCCGTCATCCACGAGCCCGCGTCGGTGCCCGTGCCGCCCACGCTCACGGTGTCGGCGGCGCCCACGATGCTGCCCTCGCGCGCTCCCGCGCTTCCCACCGAAGTGCAGCGGACGGTGGACACCTTCGTGTGCGTGGGGCTGCTGCTGGCGGTGTGGATCGGCACGGCGCTGGGCACCATGCCCGGCGGGCTGAACGAGGTGCTCAAGCTTCAGATCACCATCCGCCATGCGCTGCTGGCCGGGCTGTTCGCCCTGCTGTGGCCGCGGCTGTTCTCCATGGCCGGCGTGTACGACGCGCACGTGGCGCCCAACCGCCGGCACGCCATCCTCCGCATCGTGGCCGCCACGGGGCTGGGCAGCTTCATCGCCATGAGCTTCGTGATGCCCACGCTGGCGGGGCCGTACCGCATTCCCGCCGCGGCCGCGTTCTGGTTCGCCTCGGCCGCCATCGCCGTGGCCGTGCGCGTGCCGGTGTGGGCGCTGGCCAACTCGGCGGCGCGCACGCACGTGCCCCGGCGCGTGCTGATCATCGGCAGCGGGCCGCGCGCCCGGCGCCTGCGCGACGAGATCCTGTCGCGCAAGGACGGCGGGGTGGAGCTGCTGGGATGGGTGGATTCCGACGACCACGCGCTGGCCGCCCGGATGGACCTGCCCAAGGTGTGCAGCCTGGACGGCCTGGAAGACTGGCTGATGCACCACGTGGTCGACGAGGCGCTGATCGCCCTTCCCGTGAAGTCGTGCTACGCCGAGATCCAGCGCTCCATCGAGGTGTGCGCGCGGGTGGGCGTGGAAAGCAAGTACCTGGCGGACGCCTTCCAGGTGTCGGTGGCCCGGCCGCGGCTGGAGCACGACCGGGCGCTCCCCTTCCTGACCATGAAGACCTTCTGCGACGACCACCGCGTGCTCATCAAGCGGGCGGTGGACATCGTGGGGGCGGCCATGGGGATGCTGGCGCTGTCGCCCTTCCTGATCGGCATCGCGCTGGCCATCAAGCTCACCAGCCGCGGGCCGGTGCTGTTCGCGCAGGAGCGCTACGGGCAGAACAAGCGCCGCTTCAAGATGTACAAGTTCCGCACGATGGTGCCCAACGCCGAGGCGCTGATCGCGCACCTGGAAGACAAGAACGAGGCGATCGGCCCGATCTTCAAGATCAAGGACGACCCGCGCGTCACCTCGGTGGGCCGCTGGCTGCGCAAGACCTCGCTCGACGAGCTTCCGCAGCTGTGGAACGTGCTGATGGGCGAGATGTCGCTGGTGGGGCCCCGCCCCATGGCCGTGCGCGACGTGCAGCTGTTCGACCAGGCGTGGTTCATGCGCCGGTTCAGCGCGCCCCCGGGAATGACCGGGCTGTGGCAGGTCAGCGGGCGCAGCAACCTGGGCTTCGACGACTGGGTGACGCTGGACCTCAAGTACATCGACGAGTGGTCGATGACCATGGACCTGAAGATCCTGGCCCTCACGCTGCCCACCGTGCTCCGCGGCACCGGCGCCGCGTGACCGGCCCGCCCCTTCGCGAAACCACGTGACCGAACCGCCCCTTCCGGGGCGCACACTGGGCGCCCGAACTCTTTCGGCCGCCCAGTGGCGTCTTGGCACCTCCCTCGTGCAGGGCTTTCTCCAGTTCGCCACCGGCGTGCTGCTGGCCCGCCTGCTCCCGCCCCGCGACTTCGGCCTGGTGGCCCTGGCGCTGGTGGTCACCGGCCTGGCCACGCTGGTGGCCGACCTGGGGCTGGGGCCGGCCATCGTGCAGCGGCGCGACCTGACCGGGCGCCACCTTCGCACCGCCTTCACCGCATCGCTCCTCTTTGGGCTGGCCATCACCGCCCTGGTGGCCCTGCTGGCCCCGCTCGCGGGCGTGCTGCTGGCGAGCCCGCAGCTTCCCGCCGTGCTGGCCGTGCTGTCGCTGCTGTTCGTGATGGGCGCGTTCGGCGTGGTGCCCCGGGCCCTGCTTCAGCGCGACATGCGGGCCGTGCCCCTCTTCACCGTCAGCGTGGTGAGCTACCTGGTGGGCTACGCCGTCGCCGTCACCGCCCTGGCGCTGGCGGGCTTCGGCGTGTGGAGCCTGGTGTGGGGATCGCTGATCCAGACGGGGCTGGAAAGCGCGATGGCGCTGGCCATCGTCCGCCCCCCCGTTCGCCCGCTGCTGGGCCGCGCCGAGCTGCGCGACCTGCTGGGGTACGGGGCGAAGGCCAGCCTGAACGCCGTGGTCAACTACTTCGCCCGCAACGGCGACAACGCCATCGTGGGGCGCGTGCTGGGCCCCGGGGCGCTGGGCCTGTACAACCGCGCCTACGGGCTGATGCTGCTGCCGCTCACGCACCTGGGGGGGGCCACCAACGCCGTGCTCTTTCCCGCCCTGGCCGAGGTGCAGTCGGACCTGCCCCGCGTCAGGCGGGGCTACCTGCTCGCCGTGCAGTTCACCGCGCTCGTCGCCGCGCCGGTGATGGCGGGGATGGCCGTCGCGGCGCCGCACATGGTCGCGGCGCTCTACGGCCCGCGGTGGGAGGGGATGGTTCCGGCGCTGCAGGTGCTGTGCGCGGCGGGGCTGTTCCGCGCCGTCTACCACCTGGCGGGGGCGGTGACCTCGGCCTGCGGCCGGCTGGGCGAGGAGACGCGGCGGCAGTTCGTCTACGCCGCGCTGGTGGCGGCCGGGGGCATCGCGGGAACGCGCTGGGGGGTGACCGGCGTGGCCGTGGGCATCAGCATCGGGATCGCCTACATGTACGTGGCCATGTCGGGGCTGGCCCTGCGCATCACCGGCGGCACCTGGGGGGAGTTCCTGGGGGTGCAGGCGCCCGGGGTGGCGCTGGGCGCCGTGGTCGGCGCGGCGGCGCTGGGGGTACGCCTGGCGCTGGAAGCGCTGGGCGCGGGGCACGGCGCCGTCTTCCTGGGGGTGCTGGCGGCGTGTGCGGCGGCGCTCCCCGCGGGGCTGTACCTGCTTCCGGCGCGCGTGCGGCCCGCCGCCCTGTTCGACCGGCTGGCCCCCAACGTGGGCCGCCTTCCCCGCCCGCTGCAGTTCGCCATGGTGCGCGTGCTGCGGCTTTCGCCGGAGGGCGGGCGCCTGCCCTGAAGGCGGTGCCCGGCGTGGCACGGGCGGTGCACGCATGTGCAGGCGACGCACGAACCCACGCAGCACCCCGCGCGGCCCCAGGCCCACGGGGAACGCCGTACAGGAGCACGATGCAGACGAGCCCCCCGGGCGACGGGACGACGGAGCTGGTTTCGGTGGTGGTCCCTTGCCACAACGCCGCGCCCTTCGTGGCCGAGACGCTGGAATCCGTCCTGGCCCAGACCTACCCGTCCGTGGAAGCCGTGGTGGTGGACGACGCCTCGACCGACGGGAGCTGGGAGGTGGTGAAGCGCTTCACCGACCGCTGGCCGGACCGCGTGCGGGCGCTGCGGCTGGAAAGCAACCGGGGAGGCGGCTTCGCGCGGAACCGCGGCGCCGAGCTGGCGCGGGGCGGCTTTCTGATGTTCCTGGACGCCGACGACTACGTGGCGCCCGGCGCGATGGCGGCGCTGGTGCCGGCCGTGCGATCGCAGCCTGGCGCGCTGGCGGCCGGCGAGTCGTGCAAGGTCGAGCTCGACGCCGCCGGCCGCTGGACGGAGGCCGGGCGAAACGCCCGCCTCCCCAGTCCCGATCCCGACGCGGCCCTGCGGGGCTGGCTGGAAGGCTCGGCGTGGGTGCCCACCTGCGCGCTGCTCTGGCGCCGCGACGTGTACGAATCCACCGGCGGCTGGGACGAATCGGTGGCACGCAACCAGGACGGCGACATCGCCATGCGTGCCCTGGTGAACGGCGCGCGCATCGTCCGTGTTCCCGAGATGGTGGGGTTCTACCGGATGCACGGCTCCGCGCGGATGTCGGTGAGCCGCAACTTCGTGCACGCCGACAAGCTGAGCTCGCAGCTGAAGGTCATCGACCGCATCGACTCCATCCTCCTCGCCCAAGGACGGCGCGACGACTTTGCGCAGGCACTGGCGGCGGACTACGAGAGCGTGGCCCTGCAGGCGTTCCAGAACACGCACTGGCAGCTCGGGCGCGAGTGCCTGGCCCGCGCCCGGCGGCTGGGAGGACGGGGCATGCAGTCGGCCACGCGCCATGGCCGCGCGCTGGAACGGGTCCTGGGGATGGAGGGAAAGGAGCGCCTGACGCAGGCCCTGGCGCGCGCCGGCCTGATGTCGGCGGGGCGCCGCACCATGGTGGGGCTGCGGGTTCGCGCGGCGGCGGACGGCACGCCATGAAGGTGGCCGTGTGCGCGGTGACCTACCTGCGGCCCCGCGGCCTGGCGCGGCTGCTCGAAGGACTGTGCACCCTGCGTTTCGAGGGGGCGCCGCCGGAGCTGGAGATCGTCGTGGTGGACAACGACCCCGCGCGCTCGGCCGAGGCCGTCTGCGACGAGTGGTCGGACCGGCTGCCCTGGCCCCTGCGCTACCGGCACGAGGAGCGCCGCGGCGTGTCGCACGCGCGCAACGCGGCCGTGGCCGCCGCGCGCGAGGCCGGGGCAGACATGATGGCCTTCATCGACGACGACGAGGTGCCCCTGCCCGGCTGGCTGAGCGAGCTGCTCCGGGTGCAGGCCCAGCACGGGGCCGACGTGGTGGCGGGCCCCGTGCTGCCGGTGTTCGAGGGCGAGGTGCCCGACTGGGTGAAGCGCGGCGGCTTCTTCGAGGCGCCGCGGCTCCCCACCGGGGCCCACAAGGGCGACCCGGGCGCCGGCAACGTGCTGATCCGCATGGCCGTGCTCAGGGACATGCCCGAGCCCTTCGACCCCCGGTTCACGCTCAGCGGGGGCGAGGATACCCACCTGTTCCTGCGGCTGGCGCGTGCGGGGGCGGTGATGGTGTGGGCCGACGAAGCCGTGGCGCACGAGTGGACGCCCGCCACGCGCACCCGCGCCCGCTGGATCCTCCAGCGCGTGTACCGCACGGCGAACACGTGGAGCGTCTGCGAGCGCGAGCTCCAACCCACGCTGGGCGCGGCGGTCGTGCGCGCGGGCAAGGGCGTCGCGCGGATCGGCCTGGGGCTGGCCACCCTGCCGGTGGCCCTCGTGCGCGGCCGCGCCGGCGTGGTGCGCTCGCTGTGGTACGTGTGCTGGGGGGCGGGAAACCTCACGGGGCTCACGCGGCTCCGCTTCCAGGAGTATCGGACGATCCATGGCGACTGAGCTCCTGGCGGCCCCCGGGACCGCCACGCTTCCCCGCCCCGCCTTTTCCGCGCGGCGCCGCCCGCCCCGGCAGGCGGCGCTGGAAAGCGCGTTCGCCACGGCGTACCGGGGCGCGGAAACGGCGTTCGCGGTGGTGGCGGTGTACCTGATGTCGCACGCGGTGGTGCTGCTGGTGCTCGAGGGAAGCGGCAGCGACGCCGTCGGGGGCGCCTACGAGGGCAACTACGTGCTGCGCACCATGTTCGCCAGCATCCACGCCGTGAGCCTGGGGCTGGTGGCGGTGCGCTGGCGGGCGTCGCTGGCCGCCATCGCCCGCCGGCCCAGCGTGCTGGCCCTCATGGCGCTGGCGCTGGCTTCCACCGCCTGGTCGGCCGCGCCGGACCTTACGCTGCGGCGTTCGCTCGCGCTGCTGGGCACCACCGCGTTCGGCGTGTTCCTCGCCGCGCGCTTCGAGCCGCGGGAGCTGCTGCGGGTGCTGGGCGCGGCCCTGGCGCTGCTGGCGGTGAGCTCGCTGGCCTTCGCCCTGGCCCTTCCCCGCCTGGGCGTCAACCACGGCATCCACGCGGGCGCCTGGCAGGGGGTGTACACGCACAAGAACATCCTGGGCAAGGTGATGGCCCTGGGGGCGATGGTGTTCCTGCTCCTGCGCGCCGACCTTCCGCGTTCGCGGCGGTGGATCGGCACCTCGGGGGTGGCGCTGTGCCTGTTCCTGCTGCTGATGTCCACCTCCAAGACGGCGCTGAGCGTGCTGGTGGCGCTCTTTGCCTCGGCCGCGCTCTTCCGCCTGCTCCGCCAGCGCATGGACGTGGCGATCATGGTGTTCGTGGGCGCCGTGCTGGTGGGCGGCAGCGCCGCGGCGCTGCTCGCCACCAACTGGGAGGCCTCCCTGGCCGTGCTCGGCAAGGACCCGTCGCTCACCGGCCGCGTGCCCATGTGGGAGGTGCTGGTGCGCGCCATCGGCAGAGAGCCCTGGCTGGGATACGGATACAACGCCTTCTGGCTGGGCGACGCGGGCCCGTCTGCCCAGCCGCTGAAGGAGATCGGCTGGGAAACGCCCACGGCCCACAACGGCTTCCTCGAAGTGCTCCTGCAGCTGGGCATCACCGGGCTGGCCCTGTTCCTGGTGGGGTACCTGTCGGCGTTCCGGCAGGCGCTGGGCGCCCTGCGCCGCACGGTCACCCCCGACGGCCTGTGGCCGGTGCTCATCCTTACCATGACCCTGCTCTACAACGTCAGCGAGTCGGTGCTCCTGGAAAAGAACAACCTGAACTGGGCCCTGTACGTCGCCGCCGTCTGCTCGCCCCTGCTGGCCCGTCCGGCGGCGCCCGGGCGCGGCGGCTGGCTGCGCCGGCCGCGGGCGGCACCCGCCGGGAGGCCGCGATGAACGGGCCAGGCTCGCCGGGCGGCACCGGGGCCCCGCCGGAGTTCTCGGTGCTGGTCGCCGCCTACAACCAGGCCGAGTGGGTGGTCGACACCCTCGACAGCGTGGCGGCCCAGGCGTTCGGAGACTGGGAGCTCGTGGTGGTGGACGATGGCTCCACCGACGGCACCGCCGAAGCCGTGCGGGGGTGGATGGACCGGCTGCGCGCCGCGCGCCCCGCGGTGAGGGCCGTCCTGTCCTCCATCCCCAACGCCGGTCAGTCGGGCGCCATGGAGCACGGGTTCGGGCTGTGCCGGGGGCGGTGGATCGCGCTGCTGGATTCGGACGACCGCTGGGTCCCGGAAAAGCTGGCGCGCGTGGCCCAGGCCGCGGCGGCCGATCCCGCCGCGGGGATGATCGTGCACACCATGTACGTGATCGACGAGCACGGCCGCCGCACCGGCGACGTCCGGCCCCGGCGCGCGGCCCTTTCCGAGGGCGACCTCCGCGACCAGATCCGCCGCACCACGCGCCACGTGGCGCCGGCAACGTCGGCCGTCGCCATCCGCGCCGACGTGTTCGCCGGGCTGCTGCCCATGCCCACCAAGGGCTTCCGCACCGCGGCCGACGCCTACCTGACCATGGGTGCCTCGCTGCTGGCTCCCGTGAAGGCCGTGCACGAGCCCCTGGCCGAGTACCGCATGCACCCCGACGGCAACCACATCCGCACCATGCTCTCGCCCGACGGCGTGCGCCGCTGGGTGGAGCTGCAGTCGGTGATGGCCCGGCACTTCGGGCTGACGGGGGTGGCCGACCGCAACTCGTACTTCCTGCGCCACGTGTTCGCGCTGCAGAAGTTCGAGGGCGGGGTGGGCGGCCAGGTGGCCACCTTCGGGCGGCTGGCCCGGGCCACGTGGACCGACGCGGCCTTCGGGCCGGGAGAAAAGCTGGTCTTTTCCGCGTTCTGGACGGCGTGCCTGCTCGCGCCGCGGCCCGTGTTCCGCCGGCTGTGGCGCGCGTTCCAGCTGAAGCAGACCGGCTTCGACAAGATCGGCCTGCGGTCCACGGCCGACAGCGCCATCTGACGGGCGGGGGCGAGCCGATGTCTTCGGCGGGCGAGCGGGCGGAAATCCGCCCGGCGGACGGCGCGCCTCCCGCCGGGGCGCCGCGCCGGCTTCACATCGCCGGTGTGCCCGTCGACGCGCTCACCCAGGCCGAGGCCATCGCCTGGGTCCTCCAGCGCGCCCGCGCGGGAGGGCCGCCCGCCTACGTGGTGACCCCCAACGCCCACCACGCGGGGCTCCTCCGCGACTCCGCGCGCTTCCGGCGGGCCTACGCCTCGGCGGGGCTGTCCGTGGCCGACGGCGTGTCGCTGGTGTGGGCGTCCCGGGTGCTCGGCGCTCCCCTTCCCGCCCGGGTGCCGGGCGTGGACCTGTTCGAGGCCGTCTGTGAAGCGGTCGCGGGAACGGGGCTCCGCGTGTTCCTGCTGGGCGGCCGGCCGGGCGCGGCCGAGGGGGCGGCGCGCGCGCTCCGGAAATCGTATCCGGGGCTGGAGGTGGCGGGCACGTACTGCCCTCCCGTGGGGTTCGAGGCCGACGCCGCGGAATCGCGGCGAGTGGCCGACGCGGTGCGGGGCGCGGCGCCGCACGTGCTGTTCGTGGCCCTTGGCGCGCCGAAGCAGGAAGTGTGGCTCCAGGACCACCTCGCGGAGTTGGGCGTTCCCGTGGGCGTAGGGGTGGGCGCCGCATTCGACTTCGTGTCGGGGCAGGTGCGCCGCGCTCCCCGGTGGATGCGGCGGGTGGGGCTGGAGTGGCTGTTCCGGGTGATGGTGGAGCCGCGCCGCCTGTGGAAGCGCTACGCCGTCTACAACACACGACTGGTCGCACTCGTCTTCCGCCAGCGGCTGGGCGGCGGCGTGCGCGCGAATCGGAGCGGATGAACTTCTTTTCGACCGACACGTTCCTCGACGCGCTGGCCGCGGCCCGCTTTCCGGGGCGGCGGTGCCAGCCGGTGCTGGTCTCGGTGGAGGGCGCCGTGTACCGCGTCCTCGACGTGGAGGGCACGGCCGTCACGCAGGTGCCCTTCCTGGATCTCCTGGAGCCGGTCGCGGACGCCGCACCGTCCGGGCAGCGGCCGCTGGGGTGGATTCCCGTGGCGCTGCGCGGAAACGTCACCCTGGCCGAGTGGAGATCCGCCGGTGCGCCGCCGGAGTGCGAGCCCTGCCCGTACCTTCGCTGGGCCGACTACCCCGCCACCTGGGACGAAGCGGCCCAGCGGCTGCCTCACGGCTCCGACATCCGCCGCAAGCAGCGGAAGCTGGAAGGGGAGGTCGGCCCGCCGCGGTACGTGGGCGACGACCCCGACCCCGCCGCCCTGCGCCTGTGCCTGGAGTGGAAGTCGCACCAGTACCGCGCCACGGGCCACCTGGACCAGTTCGCCGATCCCCGCAACGTGGCGCTGTTCGAGCGCCTGCGGGACGCAGGCGCGCTGGTGGTCTCTTCGCTCTACGCGGGCGAGCGGCTGGCGGCCGTCCACCTCGGCGTCGCGGACGAGGGGCGGTTCCTGTCGTGGATCCCCGCCTACGACGCCTCGCTGCAGAAGTACTCGCCCGGCCGCATCCTGCAGCACCGGATGATGGAGGACCGCTTCCGGCGCGGGGACCGCGAATTCGATTTCCTGATCGGCGACGAGGAGTACAAGTACCACTACGCCACGCACGTGAGGATCGCGGGCCCGGTGGGCACCCCGCCCCTCTCGCTCCGCGCGCGCCGCGCGGCCAAGGGGGTGGCCCGCGCGGCGCTGCAGGGGACGGGGCTGCTGGGCGGCGCCAAGCAGCTGAAGCGGTGGCTCCGGGAGCGGGCCCAGGCGAGGTAGGCGCGCGCCGGTGAAACGGAAAGAGCCGCGGAGGGCGCCCAGCCCTTCCGCGGCTCTTCCGCTTCGTGCCTTCCCGCGCCGGGCGGCTACGCTCCCGTGGCCTCGCGGAGCGCTTCGCGGATGGGAAGCACCGGCATCCCCGCCGACGCAACGGTGTGCAGCGCGTGCTCCAGCATGGCCGGCGTGCACCCGTACGGAGCGGGCGTTTCGGAAACGTCGTGGGTAAAGAAGACGATCCACCCGTTTTGCCGCCGTGCCTCCTCCACCCGCTCCTCCACCTGCTCCGCCGTCCAGTGCCGCACCTCCAGCGGCACCGCCCACAGCTGCGCCAGGTCCAGCACGCCCGCGTTGACGCCGGGGCGGATCCCGCGGCAGCAGGGATAGAGCCGCGAATAGAGCAGCTTGGTGCGCGGAGACACGTCGCCGAAGGGAAAGGCGAAGCTCGACAGGGTGACGTCGCCCAGGATGCCGCGGACGAATTCGGCGTTGCGGCGGGCGTCGGCCACCAGGTCGCGCGACAGCACCTCGGGAACGTAGCGGTGAAAGAAGGTGTGGGAGCCCACCTCGTGCCCGGCCGCGTGCACCGCGCGCAGGTCGTCGGCGTCGTAGTACTCGATCCCGTATTCCTCGATGCCGCAGTACCGGCCCGACGCGAAGTAGGTGCCCCGCGCCCCGAAGCCGCGGAGGATGGTCCCGCCCGCCGTCCACGCCGACTTCGGGAAATCGTCGAAGGTCACGCTGGCCAGCGGCCGGGTGAGCCGCGAGCGCGCGCGTTTGACGGGGATCTTGCGGCTGGCCCAGTTGTTCAGGCGGTCGCGAAAGGTGAACGGCTTCTCCATCTCCCTACGCAGTCGCGGGGTTGTCGCCCGCCACCGGGGCGGCGGGGACCACGGCGGGCCCGGCCGGCGTCTGCCACCCCGGGGCGGGGCGGCGGCCGGCGAAGCGGTCCTTCAGCGCCAGCAGCGGCGTCTCGAACCAGCGGTAGCTGAGCGACGCGGCCACGATGGTGATGGCGAGGGCGGCCAGGTACAGGGCCCACCCGGAAAGCGAGAGCTTGCGCGAAACGTTGATGGCCAACATGTGCATCAGGTACAGCCCGTACGAAATGGTGCCCAGGTAGGCGAGCACCCGGTTGCTCAGTGCCTGCTTGAGCCCCGCGTCGGGGCGGATGCACCCGGCCGCCACCACCCCGGCCATCAGCAGCGTCATCCACGGGTTGGGCACGCGCAGCGCATACCCCGCCGCCATGGCCGCGAACGCCGCGGGAAGGCTCCAGCGGCGCCCCAGCACCGCGTGCACCACGTCGAACGACCGCGCCCAGTGAAGGGCGTACGCCAGCGCGCAGCCGATCAGGATGGGCGCCGACGGGCTGGTGACCACGCGGGCGGCCGTGGTGCCCAGCCGCAGCACGCCCGAGTGCAGCAGCCCTTCCAGCAGCAGGTCCACCGCGAAGACCACGGCCAGGAAGGCGGCCGGCATCCACCGCCTGCGGGAGTGCTTCACGATCCACGGCCACACCAGGTAGAACTGCTCCTGCGCGGCCAGCGACCAGGCGAAGTAGAAGATCACCCGGTCGGCCTCGAGCGAGACGAACCAGTTGGCCGTGAACGTCAGGTACGCGGGAAGGTTCTTCCAGAACCCGGCGCCCGCCTCGGTGCCGCCCTCCAGGGCCCACACCAGCACCACGTACATCGCCAGCACCGTGTAGTACAGCGGGTACAGGCGGATGGCGCGGCGGATGAAGAAGCGGCGGAGGGAGATGTCGCCGTGCTTGTCGCGCTCGCGCAGCAGCAGCGTGGTGATCAGGAAGCCGCTGATCGCGAAGAACAGGGCGAAATGCGTCCCGTAGCCGAACAACGAGTCGTCCGGCCCCAGCGCATGGTGGCCGATGACGAAAAAAATGGCCAGCGCGCGAAGCCCGTCGAGGGTGTCGAAATACCGGATGGACCGGAACACCTGGTGGGGGCTCGCGGGCGGCGCCGCCGGCCGTGCCGGATCTGCCATGAGGCCCTCGGAACGAAAGTACGAATGTGCGCCGCGGCCGGCGCGGGCCCGGAGCCCGGGGGATTCAGCGGACGGCGAGGCGCGGAGGCCATGGCCTCCGCGCCTC
>NZ_DASVSF010000032.1 GCF_036388275.1 Longimicrobium sp. | reverse complement strand
GCCGGCCGCCAGGTAGAAGACCGCCACGACCCCGGCGACGGAGAGCGCGAACGTCTTCATCTCTGTGCCTCCGTGTCTCTGTGTGAGACCGCGGTTACGCTGTCTTCAGTTTCTTGCGTCCACGCTTGGCTGGCGCGGGCTTCAGCATCGTGGACAGGAACTGGCCCGTGTACGAGCGCGGCTCCCCCGCCACCACCTCGGGCGGGCCGGCGGCCACGATCTCGCCGCCGCGGGGGCCGCCCTCGGGGCCCAGGTCGATCACCCAGTCGGCCGTCTTGATGACGTCCAGGTTGTGCTCGATCACCAGCACCGTGTTGCCGCGCTCTACCAGCCGGTGAAGCACCTGCAGCAGCATCCGTACGTCCTCGAAGTGAAGCCCCGTCGTGGGCTCGTCCAGGATGTAGAAGGTCTGCCCCGTGGCCAGCTTGGAAAGCTCGGTTGCCAGCTTCACCCGCTGCGCCTCGCCGCCCGAAAGCGTGGTCGCGGCCTGCCCCAGGTGAATGTACCCCAGCCCCACGTCCGAAAGCGTCTGCAGCTGGCGGCGCAGCCGGGGGACGGCCTCGAACACCTCCAGCCCTTCGTCCACCGTAAGCTCCAGCACGTCGGCGATGGAGTGGCCCTTGTAGAACACCTCCAGCGTCTCCCGGTTGTACCGCTTGCCCCGGCACACCTCGCAGGGCACGTACACGTCGGGAAGGAAGTGCATCTCGATCTTCACCAGCCCGTCGCCCTGGCACGCCTCGCACCGCCCGCCCTTGACGTTGAACGAGAAGCGCCCCGGCGTGTAGCCGCGCATCTTGCTTTCGGGAAGCTCGGCGAACAGGTCGCGGATGACGGTGAACAGCCCCGTGTACGTCGCCGGATTGCTGCGCGGCGTGCGGCCGATGGGCGACTGGTCGATGTCCACCACCTTGTCCAGCAGCTCCAGCCCGTCGATGCCGTCGTGAAGGCCCGCCACCGACTTGGCGCGATAGAAGCGGCGGCCCAGCACGTTCCACAGGATGTCGTTGATCAGCGTGGACTTGCCCGATCCCGACACCCCCGTCACCGCCACGAAGCAGCCCAGGGGAATGCGCACGTCCAGCCCGCGCAGGTTGTGCTCGCGCGCGCCGCGGATCAGCAGCTCGCGCCCCGGCGCGGGCTGGCGCCGCTCGGCGGGGATCTCGATGCGCCGCTCGCCGCGCAGGTAGGCGCCGGTCAGCGACTCGGGGGCGGCGGTGATGTCGTCCACCGTGCCCTTGGCCACCACCCGCCCGCCGTGCCGCCCCGCGCGGGGGCCCAGGTCCAGCACGTAGTCGGCGGCGCGGATGGTTTCCTCGTCGTGCTCCACCACCAGCACGGTGTTCCCCAGGTCGCGCAGCGCCTTGAGCGTTTCCAGCAGCCGCTCGTTGTCGCGCTGGTGCAGGCCGATGGAGGGCTCGTCCAGGATGTAGAGCACGCCCACCAGCCGCGAGCCGATCTGCGTGGCCAGGCGAATGCGCTGCGCCTCGCCGCCCGAAAGCGTCTCGGCCGAGCGGCCCAGCGTCAGGTACTCCAGCCCCACGTTCACCAGGAACGAAAGGCGCTCGCGCACCTCCTTGAGGATGGGCCCGGCGATGTCGCGCTGCAGGTGCGGCAGCGCATCCACCTCGTCGAAGAACTCCAGCGCCTCGGAGACGGGGCGCCCCACCACGTCGCCCATCGACCGGCCGCCCACGGTGACGGCCAGGCTTTCCGGCCGCAGCCGCGCGCCGTGGCAGGTGCCGCAGGGGAGGGTGCTCATGTACTCTTCCAGCGTTTCGCGCACGGAGTCGCTGGTGCTGTCCTGGTAGCGCTGCTCGACGTCGCGGATGATGCCGGCCCACTTGATCTTCTTGGGCGCGGCGCCCTTCGCCCCGGGCCCCGCCTTCGCGGCCGGCCCCGCCTTGCCGTCCACCCCGAACATCAGCACCCGGCGCACCTCGTCGGGCAGCTCCTGCCAGGGGGCGTTCAGGTCGAAGCCCATGGCCCCGGCCAGCCCCTCGAGAATGGTGCCGCGAAGGTGCCCGCGCGGCACCCCCCAGGGGAGCACCACGCCTTCCAGGATGGACAGCGACTTGTCGGCCAGCACCAGGTCGGGGTTGGGCTCCTTGCGGGTGCCCAGCCCGCCGCACGCGGGGCAGGCGCCGTAGGGCGAGTTGAAGGAGAACTGGCGCGGCTCCAGCTCGGGGATGTTGATGCCGCACTCGGCGCAGGCGTAGTGCTCGCTGAACAGCTCCGGCTGCGGGTCTACCGCGCCGGGCGTGTGGGCCACCACCTGAACGACGCCTTCCGCCGCGCGCAGCGCCTGCTCCACGGCGTCGGCGATGCGCCCGCGGTTGTCGGGCTCCACCGCCACCTTGCGCTCCACGAAGATGGAGATGTCGTGGTTGGCGCGGCGGTTGAGCACGGGGGGCTCCTCCAGCCGGTGCACCTCGCCGTCGGTGCGGCCGTGGGTGAACCCCTTGCGCCGCATCTCTTCGAACAGGTCGCGGAACTCGCCCTTGCGGCCGCGCACCACGGGGGCCAGCACCTCCAGCCAGGTGCCCTCGGGAAGCTCCACCAGCCGCTCCACGATCTGCGTGGCGCTCTGCCGGGCGACGGGCTTGCCGCAGCTGGGGCAGTGGGGGGTGCCCGCGCGCGCCCACAGCAGCCGCAGGTAGTCGTACACCTCGGTGACGGTGCCCACCGTGGAGCGGGGGTTCCGGCCGGCGGTCTTCTGCTCGATGGAGATGGCGGGGGAGAGCCCCTCGATGGAGTCGACGTCGGGCTTTTCCATCATGCCCAGGAACTGCCGGGCGTAGGCCGACAGCGACTCCACGTAGCGCCGCTGCCCCTCGGCGTAGATGGTGTCGAAGGCCAGCGACGACTTGCCGCTCCCGCTCAAGCCCGTGATCACGGTCAGCTTGTCGCGGGGGATCTCGACGTCGACGTTCTGGAGGTTGTGCTCGCGCGCACCGCGGACGATCAGGTTTTCTTCTGCCATCCAGACAAGTTACCGCCCGGGCGCATTCCCTTCAACTCTCGGGGTGCGGGCCGCGGATGAATCCGGTTGCCGCGCTCGGCTGCGGCGCTACCGTAGATGGACGGGGCGAGCCAACGCCGGCCCGCCCCTCTCGATGGATCGTCACGCCGCGGCGGCCTTTCCGGTGCTTTCCGGCCGTGCCTCGGTGCGGACGGTGATCGCCGCCGCTCGCTGGCTGCGCCGCTTCGGCCGGATGACGATCTGAACATCCCGGTCCAGGCGGTTCAGAAATCCGAAAAGCCGCTCGAGAGAGAACCGGTCCAGCCGCCGCCGCACGAGGTCCGACACGGTCGGCTGGGTAGTTTCCAGCAGCACCGCCGCGTCTTTTTGCGTGAGCTTCCGCCGCCGGATCAGCGAAACGATGTGATGGACGAGTTCGGATTTTGCCAGCAACTCGTCCGAATCCGGCAGATCCAGATCCGCGAACACGTTGCCTGAACTGGGCGTGTATTCCACCGGCGCATCGGATTCGTCCGTCATCATGCTTTCTCCCGATTGGGGAACAGCTGGTCGTGAAGCCGGCGGGCGGCTGCGAGCCGGCTCTTGATCAACTCGACGTCTCTCTGAGATGTGGCGATCCCGCGTTTGCTCTTCTTCTGGAACGCGTGGAGCACGTATACCGCGCCTCCGAACCGGACCGTATAAACGGCGCGGTACGTGTCTCCGCCGTAATCGTCCAGGATCTCCAGCACGCTTGCCCCGCCAAAGCCCTTCAGCGGCTTGGCATCGTCGTGTTTTCCACCGAGTTGCGCCTCGTGGAGCGCGGCGCCGATGACAGTTGTGACTGCCTTCAGGAAGCTGCGCAGGTCGGCCTTCGCCGAACCGATCCAGTACAGCGGCTTGAGTGGCGGCGTCTCCATTGGAATATACGAAAACTAGGATATCGGTCAACGGTGTGCACACCGTAAACGTGAACAGAGAGTGCAATCTGATCACGACCGTTCCGATTGTCCAGAGTTGCGTATAGTGTGCTTCGACCCGGGTGCACGCGACTGGGGTCCGCCCAAGCTGTTTATGGGAGAGGGTGGACGCGTGTCAGCGCGGACGGGTGAGGGCCCACGGCAGCCGGGGCCTCGGTTCGGTGACCGCTGCCGCGCCCAGGCTGGTACGTGGTCGCGGCTGGATCCTTCGGCCCGCGAGGTACGGCGTGCGGGCGAGTGCGGTGCGCCTGGGCCTCAGGATGACAGGCCTTGGTGTGTGGTAGGGCTTTGTGCGGGGCGGAGATCCGTCAGGTCCGCGGGACGAGGACGGTGACGCCGCCGGGGACGGAGCGGGCGGTGAGGGGGGTGTGGCCGATGACTTCGCCGTCGAACTCGGTGATTACCGGCGGATCGGATTCGAGGGTGATCTCTGCCGCCTTCAGATAGATCAGCCGTTCGTCGCCCAGGTACTGGCGGCTGGCGACGCGCCACAGCACGGCGGCCACGTCGGACAGGGAGCGGGGCGCGAAGATGCACACGTCCAGCATGCCGTCCTGGTACGATACCGCGGGGCCCACGTGCACCTCGACGGAGGGGAACGGCTTGGCGACGAACTGGCCCATGTTGGCCAGCAGCACCATGGCCGCGTCCACCTCCGTCTCCACCCCGTCGGCGGTGATGCGGTAGCGTGCGACAGGCGGCGTGATGCCGGCCTTGAGCGCGGCGAACACGTACGCGCCGAAGCCCCAGCGGTCCTTGAGCTCGCGCGTGGCGGCGGAGATCACGGCCGCGTCCCACCCCGCGCCGGCGGCAAGCGCGAAGTAGCGGCCGTCGCCCAGCTGCCCCAGGTCGATGGGCGCCACCACGCCGTTCACCGCCACGTCCACGGCCCCCTCGATGTCGCCGGGAATGCCCAGGTTGCACGCCACCTGGTTGGCCGTGCCCTTGGGGATGATCCCCAGCGGCACGGACGTTCCGGCCAGCCCCGTGATCACCTCGGCCACGGTTCCGTCGCCGCCCACGGCGACAACGGCGCGGTAGCCGTGGCTGGCCGCTTCGCGCGCGGCACGCTCGGCGTCGCCCGCGGCCTGCGTGTGCACCACGTCGAAGCTGGCGCCGCGGACGGCGAAGGCGCCGGCCAGCAGGCGAAGGGCGCGCTCCGTGTCCAGCTGCCCCGCCGCGGGGTTGATCACGATCATCGTCCGCGAGCCGGGAACGATGGCGGGCGGCGACGCCGTGTGCTGGATGGGCTGGTCGCTCACGCGGGTCAGCGGAGCACGAAGGCGTCGTCCTTGGCCGCGCGGCCCTCCCACTCGGCGCGCTGCTCCTCGAACCCCGGCCGGCCCATGATGCCGTAGGTCAGCTGCTTGCCGAGCTCCACGCCCGGCTGGTCCAGCGGGTCCACGCCGTAGAAATGGCCGGCGTACACCGTGGCGATCTGCAGCATCATGAACAACCCGCCGATGGCGTGCGCGTCTACCCGCGGCACCTCGATGGTCATGCTCATCCGCCCGCGCTGCGCCAGCGCCGCCTCCGTCGCCAGCATCTCCGTGCGCAGAAGCTCGCCCATGCTGTGGCCGCCCAGGTACGCGAGCTCGCCGTGGTGGGGGTAGGCAAACGGGATCTGCACGTCCTTCTCGAAGTCGCGCTCGGCCAAAAAGGTGATGGTCTTGTCGAACGGCCCCTCCATGTACAGCTGCACCTGCGAGTGCTGGTCGGTGGCGCCCAGCGACTTGACGGGGGTGGGCCCGGCGAACACCTCGGTGCCGTCGCGGGTGTGCTGCTTGCCCAGGCTTTCGGCCCACAGCTGCCGGAACCAGTCGGCCACGTCGCGAAGCCGGTCGGAGTAGGGCATCATCACGTGGATGGGAGCGCCGTATTCCGTAGCGGCCAGGTACTGCAGCGCGGCGAACATCCCCGCGGGATTGGTCCGCAGGTCGTTGCTCTCGCACCGCTTCGCCATCTCCCGCGCCCCTTCCAGCAGCGCGGCGATGTCGATCCCCGCCATGGCCGCCGGAAGCAGCCCCACGGCGGAAAGCACGCTGAACCGCCCGCCCACGTTGGAGGGAACCGGCAGCGTGGCGATCTCTTCCTCGCGGGCCAGCGCGCGCAGCACGCCCTTCTCCGGGTCCGTCGTAAAGAGCAGGTGCCGGCGGTACCCGTCGCCCAGTTCGGCCTGCAGGCGCTCGCGGATGATCAGGTACTGGCTCATCGTCTCGGCCGTGCCGCCGCTCTTCGACACCACGTTGAAGAGCGTGCGCCGCAGGTCCACGTGGTCCAGGAACGCGCTGAACGTGGCGGGATCGACGTTGTCCAGCACGTGCAGGCGGGGAAAGAACTCGCGCGCCTCGTCGTCCAGCTCGTTCCACAGCGGGTGGAGCAGCGCGGTCCGCAGCGCCGTGGTCCCCAGCGCCGACCCGCCGATGCCGAGCACGACGAGGTTGCTGAACGCCTGCCCGGCGCCCTCGGCAAAGCGCTGGATCTCGCTGACCGTCTCGCCGCCGTCTGGAAGGGCGAAGAAGCCCATCTCACCGGAATCGCGGCGGCTGACCGTATCGGCGTGGGCGTCGCGGAAGCGCCCGGCCATCGCCTCCAGCCGGGCCGGATCGATCCCGCGGCCGCCCAGCCGGGTGGAGAGCATGTTGTTGTAGTCGAGCGAGATCATGACGACAGTGCGTGAGTGGGAAAGTGCGTGAGTGCGTGAGTGCGAAAGTGCCAAAGTGCCCTGGGATGTCATCCTGAAGGAGCGGCCACGCCGAACCCATCCTCGCGCCGAATCCCGCAGCGACTGAAGGATCCGCCACACACCTCGCGCCGAGCGCCGTAGTGGACGCCGCGCCGAAGCCCAGGCTCCCCTTCCTCTCTCCGTGCCCTCCGTGCCCTCCGTGTGAGACCTGCCGTGCCGATCCAGGCCTCCACGGGCGAATGAATTCGCTGCAACAGGCACACGAAGTCCACCTTCGTGGACTACCTGCTGCCGTTCCATCCGGAATGCCGTGGCGCGTCCTGGCTTCGCGGCAGCCTCTATATTTCCACCTCGAGACCGTCGTAAGCCGCGAAGATGCCTTCGGGCAGGCGCGCCTCCAGCTCGGCGTGCGAGACGCGGTGGCTCATGTGCGTCAGGTACGTGCGCTCGGCGCCCACCTCGCGCGCGGCGGCCACTGCTTCTTCCACGCTGAAGTGCGTGGGGTGCGGGCTGCCGAACCAGAGGGCGTTCAGCACGAGCACTCGCACACCGCGCAGCGCGTCCAGCGTGCGCGGCGGCAGGCTCTTGCCGTCGGTGATGTACCCCAGCGCGCCGATGCGAAGGCCGTACACCTGCAGCGGCCCGTGCGGCACCGGCACCGGCAGCACGTCGAACCCGGCGACGGAAACGGGCTCGTACGCGCGCACCGCCGTCAGCGTGGCCTCGGGCTTGGAGGTGCCCTCCAGCGGGCGGACGCGATGGTCGAAGATGTAGGCGAAGCGCTCCTCCAGCGTCGCCACGCACTCGCCCCCCGCGAACACTTCGACGGCTCCGCGCCCGCGCTGCGAGAACACGCGCACGTCGTCCAGGCCGTGCACGTGGTCCGCGTGGCAGTGCGTGAACCAGATGGCGTCCACCATCGGCACGCCGGCCGCCACCAGCTGCAGCCGCAGCTCCGGCGGCGTATCCACCAGCAGCCGCCGCCCGCCCTCCGTCACCAGCGCGCCGTGCCGCGTCCGCCGGTCGCGCGGGTCCGCCGACGTGCACGTTCCGCAGTCGCACCCGATCACCGGCACCCCGAAGCTGGTGCCGGTCCCCAGGAACCGCAGCTTCACGAAAGTGCGTGAGTGCGGGGTGCGTGAGTGCGGGAGTGAACGGCACTCGCTTCGCGCGCCCGCGCGGCGGCATGCACACTGGCGCACTCACGCACTGACGCACTCACGCACTCCCTCATATCACCACCACCTGCAGCAGGTTCGTGGTCCCCGCCTTGTGCATCGGCAGGCCGGCCGTAACCACGATGCGGTCGCCGGGCTTCGCCAAGCCGCGCCTGACCGCCTCCTCGCGGCCGCACTCCATCATCTCGGCGTAGGTCGCTTCGCGAGAGCAGACCACCGGGACCACTCCCCACACCAGCGCGAGCTGCTGGTACGTCTGCGGGTTTCCGGTGATGGCCAGGATGGGCACCGGCGGCCGGAACGAAGAAACGACGCGGGCCGTGGAGCCACTGCTGGTGAAGGTAAGGATCAGCGGCGCCTTCAGCCGGCGGACCGCCTCTACCGTGGCGCCGGCGATGGCGCGTTCCGTGGGCGTGGTGCCGTCCACCCCCGGGTCGATGGGGATGTCGTAGTGCGGCCCCGTTTCCAGGATGTGCGAGTCCTCGATCTCCTGGGCGATGCGCACCATGGCCTGCACCGCGGCGACGGGAAACTTGCCCGTCGCCGTCTCGGCCGAAAGCATCAGCGCGTCGGTGCCGTCGATGATGGCGTTGGCCACGTCCGACGCCTCGGCGCGGGTGGGGCGCGGGTTCTCGATCATCGACTCCAGCATCTGCGTGGCCGTGATCACCGGCCGGCTGGCGCCGTTCGCCATCTGGATCATCCGCTTCTGCGCCAGCGGCACCCGCTCGAAGGGCAGCTCCACCCCCAGGTCGCCGCGCGCCACCATCGCCGCCGCCGACGACTCCAGGATGGCCGACAGGTTCTCCAGCGCCATCCCCTTTTCCACCTTCACCACCACCAGCGGCCCGCCGGGCGGAATGCGGCTGACCAGGTCCTTCACGTCCTCGGCCGAACGGACGAACGAAAGGGCCAGGTAGTCCAGCTTCTGCTCCAGCGCGAAGTCCAGGTCGCGGAGGTCCTTTTCCGTCAGCGAGGGGATGCTCACCAGCGTGTTGGGAAGGTTGATCCCCTTGTTGCTGGTCAGCTCGCCGCCGTGGATCACGCGCATGGTCACCCGCGGCGCCTGCACCTCCTCGACGATCAGCTCCATCAAACCGTCGGCCAGCAGCACCACCTCGCCCACCTCCACGTCGTTCGCCAGCTGGTGGAAGGTGGTGGGAAGCTCGCCCTCCTGGTGCTCGCCCTCGGGGGCAAAGACCACGCGGTCGCCCGTCTTGAGCACCACGGGCTCGGGAAGCACGCCTACGCGGATCTTGGGGCCCTGCAGGTCGCCCAGGATGGCGATGGGGCGGCCCTTTTCGCGCGAGCACGCGCGGACGTTGGCGATGGTTTCGGCGTGGCGGTCCAGCTCGCCGTGCGAAAAATTGATCCGGGCCACGTCCATCCCGGCGTCGACGAGCGCCGCGATGCGCTCGGGCGACCACGAGGCGGGGCCCAGCGTGCAAACGATCTTGGTACGTCTTTGCATCGGCGTTCCGTCGGGTTGTGCGCTCCTCCGGCGGCGGGCAAGGACCGGACCGCAGGCCCCCCACCGCCGGGGTGAGCGGGACAACATGCCGCCGCCGTCCGCGCGCGCAAGGGCAGGGCGGGGAAATCGGTAGGATTCGTGCCAAATGGGATGGTCGAGGGGGTGTGGAGGACGTCGATGCGCTTCGATCGAGCCGGGCGCGGGCAGCGGTGCCCCCCATCCCCAGCCCTTCCCCCGCAAACTGCGCGGGGGAAGGGAGCCAGCCCGGTGCGCACCCGAACTCCTTGTGACGCACCACGACTCCTGGGCCGCACCACGACTTGCCATCCTGAGCCCCAGGCGCACCGAACCAGCCCGCACGCCCGACCTCGCGGGGCGAAGGATCTAGCGTGGGGCACGTAACAGCCCGGGCGCGGCAGCGGTCACCGGTGCAGAGGCCACGAAGTCGGGGCGTTTCGAACGAGGCCGGCGCATGCCGCTGAGCAACCGGGAGGATCGTTGACAGTTTAGACCGACAGGATTGTTGACACTTTGTCATATCCCTTGGGAGTCCGGCGTCAGCCGGAGATCTTCCAGGTTCTCTCGTTCAGTCTACCCAGAAGACGCCGGTAGAAGTAGATCGACCACACGCCGTCGTCGACTTCTTCCAGCGCCACGGCTTCGTGGACCAGCGCCTGGGTGAGGAAGATCTGCCGGCCCTTGAACTTGATCATGCCGGCCTGCCTCACGTGCCTCACCTCGCAGTGCAACTCGTACTCGGGCTTCGGCAGGCACTCGGGCATCGCACGCGCTGAGGCGGTGTAGAGCGATGCCGGTGTCTGTTGCCCAAGTGCTTCGTGCGGGCGTTCGTGTACGAACTCCCAGCGGAAATGATCGAAGATGCCCTGCTGCCCCACCTGGTGCTCTCCAGGCGGCCTCGTTGTCTCCGCTTTCAGCGTACGGTGCATCCTCTCGTGAGAGCCGTTCTGGTCCGGCCGCCCGGGATCGATCCGTTCGTGCTCGATCCCCAGCTTGGTCCACCACACGTTCAGGCGCGTCAGGCCGAAGAGCGTCGCCGAGGCGAAGGGTGGCCCATTGTCCGTGCGGATCGTTACCGGCAGCCCATTCTCCCGAAAACACCGTTCGTAGCTAGGCTGGGCTTCACTGAAGCGTACCGAGAGCAGTGCGTCACACGTCAGCAGCGCGCGGGAATACGCATCGGTAATCGTCAGCGGATAGCACTCCACGCCGTCGCGCGTGCGGAACTGGCCCTTGTAGTCCGCCGCCCACATCTCATTGGCCGCGCTCGCCCGAATCGGTCCCACGGGCTCGCGAACCGAGCTGCGCCGTCTGCGCCGCGGCTCCACCAGTCCACTGCGGCGAAACAGGTCCCCGACGGTGCTTGCCGCCGGCAACGCGCCTTCCAACTCGGGGCGCTTCCGAAGCAGCCACGGCAGAATCTTGCGTGGCCCCCAGGTCGGGTGTGTCGTGCGCGCCTCGATCAGGGCGTCCGCAAAGTCGGAGGCCGTCCGATGAGGGCAGGTATGCGGGACGTGGCTGCCTTCCGTCAGGCCCTCCACACCATGCGCCTCGTACCGCCGCACCCACTTGTAGCCGGTTTGCCGGCTGATCCCGTACCGGCGGCATAGCTCGGCCATCGAGTACAGTCCATCCTGCTGGGCGGCTACGAATTTCAGACGATCGTTCACAGGTCGTGTCGGTTGCGGCATGGCTCATCTCCGTGTCGAGGCCATGCTCGTTACCATCGCAAACTGTCAACGATCCTCCCGGTCTAAACTGTAAACAATCTACCACTCCTGTACCCGCGGCTGCCCTCTCCCCCGGCCCCTCTCCCGCAAGCGGGAGAGGGGAGAATTCGCTTGCGCTTCGGCGGGCATGGCGCACCTCACCACGCGGGCAGTCCGCGCAGGCGGACTTCGTGAATGCCAGCTGCGGTCTCAACCGTCGGCTGGGGGTGCGGCCTCGGCCATGGTGACCGCTGCCGCGCCCTGGCTCGTACCCATCCGCCGTTAGATCCTTCGGCCCGCGACGGGTGTGCTGCGGGCCGGTTCGGCGCGCCTGGGCCTCAGGATGACAGGCTGTTGCGCGCCATCAGCTTCGGTGACGCACTCGACTGGCTCCCTTCCCCCGCGGCTGTTTGCGGGGGAAGGGTTGGGGATGGGGGGCGCCGGCCCGAGCACCGGACCTGCCCGCTCATGCCTCAACTCTGGTGTGTACACCCTCTCCCACGCTGTTTGTGGGAGAGGGTGGCACGCGTGTCAGCGCGGTCGGGTGAGGGCCCCACGGCAGCCGAGGCCCACGCTTCGCATCCTCCCCGTCACCCGAAAGCATTGCCCTTCACCGGGGGGCGAATATTTTAGCATGTGCTCTTTTCAGGGTCCCCGGCGGGCGGTATCATACCGCATTCGCAACTCCCATCCGGAAGGCCGCTTGATGAAACGGATCGTCCTGTTGGCAAGCCTGCTCGCGGCCCCCGCCGCGGCGCAGCAGGTCAGCATCCCGCACACGATGTTCTCGCTCCCCAACGGGCTGCGCGTCGTGGTGGCGGAAGACCACTCCACGCCGGTGGTGGCGGTGAACGTGTGGTACCACGTGGGCAGCGGCTACGAAAAGCCGGGCCGCACCGGGTTCGCCCACCTCTTCGAGCACGTGATGTTCGAGGGCTCGCGCTACGTGCCCGAGGGCGACTTCGACAACCTGCTGGAAGCGGCCGGCGCCCGGAACAACGGCAGCACCACCACCGACCGCACCAACTACTACGAGGTGATGCCCTCCAACGCGGTGGAGCTGGCCCTGTGGCTGGAGGCCGACCGCATGGGCGGCCTGCTCGACGCCATGTCGCCCACCAAGCTTTCGGGGCAGCGCGGCGTGGTGCAGAACGAGCGCCGGCAGAGCTACGAGAACCAGCCGTACGGCATGCTGTGGGAAACGGCCTCGTCGCTGCTGTACCCGGCCGGCCACCCGTACTCGTGGACCACCATCGGCTCCATGGCCGACCTGGACGCCGCGCAGGTGGAGGACGTTTCCGAGTTCTTCCGCACCTACTACGCGCCCAACAACGCCACCATCGCCATCGTGGGCGACGTGAACACCGACCAGGTGCGCCAGTGGGTCACACGCTACTTCGCGGGCATCCCGCGGGGCGGCGACGTGCAGCGCCCGCAGATTCCCGTGCCTTCGCTGGCCTCCACCGTCTACACCACGCGCGAAGACCGGGTGACCCTTCCCGAGCTGAGCATGGTGTGGCGCACCGGCCCCCGCTTTTCGGCCGACGAGGCCGCGGTGAACGTGCTGGCGGCGGTGCTCACGCAGGGCAAGAGCGCGCGGCTGCACAAGCGGCTGGTGTACGACGAGCAGGTGGCCGCCTTCACCGCGGCCTTCCACGAGGCCAACCTGCTGTCGGGCGACCTGTGGATCCGCATCCGCGCCAAGCCCGACGTGGACCTGGACCGCATCGAGGCGGCGGTGAACGAAGAGGTGGCGCGCCTGGCGCAGACGCCGCCCTCGCGCGAGGAGCTGGACCGCGTGGTGAACACGCTGGTCACCGGCTTCGTGAGCGCGCTGGAAACGGTGGAAGGGAAGGCCGACCGGCTGAACGACTACCTGTACTACGCCGGCGAGCCCGACCACGCCGAGGAAGACCTGGCGCGCTACCGCGCCCTCACCCCCGCCGACATCCAGCGGGCGGCGCAGCAGTACCTGGCCGGGCGCAACCGCGTGGTGATCAGCTTCGTGCCCCAGGGCAAGACGGCGCTGGCCGCCGAGGAGAACCAGTGATGAACCGTACCATCGCGATCGCCGCGGCGGGCGCGGCCCTGGCGGCCTGCACCCCCGCCGCCGTCCCGGCCCCTGAAGCCGGGCCGGTGCCGGCCCCCGTCACGACGGCGCAGGAGTTTCCGCGCACCGCCCCCCGGCCCGGTGCCGCGCCCCGGGTGGATTTGCCGGACCCGGTGCGCATGCGCCTGGGCAACGGCCTGAACGTCGTCTACGTGCGCCAGGCCGAGCTGCCCGTGATCAGCGCGGTGATGGTCACGCGCGGCGCCGGTAGCGCCGACGAGCCCGCCGCCACGCCGGGGCTGGCGTCGTTCACCGCCAACATGCTCGACGAGGGCGCCGGCGGCCGGTCGTCGCTGGAGCTGGCCGACGCGCTGGAACTGCTGGGCGCCAACCTCAGCACCGGCGCCGGGGTCGATGCCGCCCAGGCCAACCTGTACGTGCTGCGGCAGAACTTTCCGCAGGCGCTGCGGCTGATGGCCGACGTGGTGACGCGTCCCGACCTTCCCCAGCGCGAGGTCGACCGATTGAAGCAGGAGCGGCTGACGCAGCTGGCCCGCGCCCGCGACGAGGCGGGCACCATCGCCAACTACGCGTTCTCGGGGCTGGTGTACGGCTCCGGGCACCCCTACGGCCGCTATCCCACGGCGAGTGCCACGCAGGCCCTGACGCGGCAGGCCGTGTCCGCCTTCCACGGCCAGCGCTTCCGGCCCGAAGCCAGCACGCTGATCCTGGTGGGCGACGTAGACCCGGCGCAGATGCAGCCGCTGGTGGAGCAGGCGTTCGGCGCATGGCGCGCGCAGGGCACGGCCGTGGCGTCCTCGCCGCCCACCGCGCCGCGGATCGGGCGCACCACCATCTACCTGATCGACAAGCCGGGCGCGGCGCAGTCCGAAATCCGCATCGGGCACCCGGGCGTGGCCCGCAGCACGCCCGACTACTACGCGCTGCTGGTGATGAACACGCTGCTGGGCGGCTCGTTCACCAGCCGCCTGAACACCAACCTGCGCGAAACGCACGGCTGGTCGTACGGCGCCAGCAGCGGCTACCAGATGCTGCGCGGCGAGGGCCCCTTCACCGCGCGGGCCGGCGTGCAGACCAACGCCACCGACAGCTCGCTCGTGGAGTTCTTCCGCGAGCTGGGCCGCATCCGCGCCGAGGACGTGAGCGAGGCCGACCTGGACAAGGCCAAGGCCTTCGTGGCCCTGCGCCTCCCCGACCAGCTGGAAACCACGCAGGACGTGGCGGGCCAGCTTGCCACGTTGGAGACGTACGGGCTGGACGCGTCGTTCTTCGACACCTACGTGCAGCGGGTGATGGCGGTGACCGCGGCGGACCTGCGGCGGGTGGCCAACCAGTACGTGCGGCCGGAGCAGTCGGTGGTCGTCATCGTGGGCGACCGCTCCAAGGTGGAGGCCGGCATCCGCGCCGCCAACCTGGGCCCGGTGGAGATCCGCGAGGTGACGGAGTTCGTGCGATGACGGACGCGTGAGTGCGTCAGTGCGGGAGTGCGGAAGAAACACCACTCACGCACTCACGCACTCCACGCACTCACGCACTTCCCCACGCCCCGGCGCGCGTCGCGAACGCTCGCCGGGGCTTTCGCGTCGGGCCCCGCGCGGCTATTCTACCCGCCGCACGCAACCCAAACCCAAGTCAGGAAATGCCGGAAGCGTTCGCGAGCGGAGGGCCCATGCTGCTGGCTGGCACGGCCAACCTCCCGCTCGCCGAAGAGATCGCGCAGGTCGTCGACGTGCCGCTGGGGGCGGTGACCATCCAGCGCTTCGCCGACGGAGAAATCTTCGTCCGCATCGACGAAAACGTCCGCGGACGCGACATCTTCATCATCCAGAGCACCACCGCGCCGGCCGACAGCATCATGGAGATGCTGCTGCTGATCGACGCGGTCAAGCGCGCCTCGGCCGCCCGGGTGACAGCCGTGATGCCCTACTTCGGCTACGCGCGGCAGGACCGCAAGGACCAGCCGCGGGTGGCCATCGGCGCCAAGCTGGTGGCCAACATGCTCGTCAGCGCCGGCGCCGACCGCGTGCTGTCGGTGGATTTCCATCAGCACCAGATCCAGGGCTTCTTCGACGTGCCGGTGGACCACCTGTACGCGGCGCCCGTCTTCACGCGGTACTTCCGCGAGAAGCAGCTGACCAACCTGGTGGTGGTATCGCCCGACGTGGGCTCGGCCAAGATGGCGCGCGGGTTCGCCAAGCGGCTCGACGCCACCATGGGCATCATCGACAAGCGCCGCCCGGCCGCCAACGTGGCCGAGGTGATGAACGTCATCGGCGAGGTGGAGGGCAAGGACTGCCTCCTTTCCGACGACATGATCGACACGGCCGGCACCATGGCCGAGGCGGCGCGCGCGCTCAAGGAGCGCGGCGCCAACGACGTGTACGCCTGCGCCACCCACGCCCTGCTTTCGGGCCCGGCGGTGGAGCGGCTGGCGAACGCGCCGTTCAAGGAGATCGTGGTCACCAACACGGTGCCCGTTCCCCAGGAGAAGCGGTTCCCCGGCCTTACCGTGCTCTCCGTGGGAGAGCTGGTGGGGCAGGCGATCCGCTTCACCCACATCAACGAGTCGGTCAGCTCGTTGTTCGAGTAGCACCAGGCGGTGCGCGGGCCGGGCCGTACGGGCCCCGGACGCTCGCCGTGTGACTTTCATCGCAAGGAGGTTCCGGATGGCCAAGACCACACTCAGCGCCACGCTCCGCAGCGGCGCCGGCAAGGGCGTCGCGCGCAAGCTGCGCTCGGCCGGGCAGGTTCCCGCCGTGCTGTACGGCCACGGCGACACGCCCCGCTCGCTCGCGGTCGACGCCCACCAGCTGGAGCTGATGATGGCGGCCGTGGGCCCCAACACCATCATCACCCTGCAGCTGGATGGCGAAGGCACGCAGGACGTGCTGCTTCGCGACGTGCAGATGCACCCGTACAAGCCCGAGGTGCTTCACGTGGACTTCTTCCACGTGCACGCGGGCGAAAAGGTGCACGTGAAGGTGCCGGTGCGCCTGACGGGCAAGCCCGTGGGCGTGCACACCGACGGCGGCATCCTTGACCAGGTGCTGTACGACCTGGAAATCGAGTGCCTTCCCAACGCCATCCCCGACGTGGTGGAAATCGACGTCAGCGGCCTTCACATCGGCGAGTCCGTGCGCGTGGGCCAGGTGCCGGCCGGCAGCTACAAGGTGCTGAACGACGTGGAGCTTCCCATCGCCTCCATCGTGGGCGCGTCGCGCAACGAGGGCGTGGAGACCGACGCCGAGCCCACCGAGCCGGCGCTGGTGAAGACGGGCGGCAAGGACGACGAGGAGTAGGCACCCGTGCTGGAGCGCCTGCGGGCGCTGCTGGCGGGCGTTGCCGAACGGGAGGAGGAGGCGGCGGTGGCCGGGGCCAAGGTGATCGTGGGGCTGGGAAACCCCGGCCGCGAGTACGACAACACCCGCCACAACGCGGGATGGTGGCTTCTGGACGTCCTGGCCCAGCGCTGGGGCGTCCCGAAGTTCCGCGCGGAAAAGAACCAGGCCGTCGCCACCACCCGGGTAGAGCCGTTCCAGGTGCGGCTGATCAAGCCGCTGACCTACATGAACCGCAGCGGCTCGGTGCTCGTTCCGCTCAAGCGGATGGGCGCGCTGGACCTGGGCAAGGACCTGCTGGTGCTGGTGGACGACGTGGCGCTGGAGCCCGGCCGCGTGCGGTTTCGCCCCTCGGGAAGCGCGGGCGGCCACAACGGGCTCAAGTCCATCGAGCAGGCGCTGGGTACCAAGGACTACCCGCGCCTGCGCATCGGCGTGGGGACCAAGCCCCCCGGCGCCGACCTGGCGGACTGGGTGCTCTCGTCCATGCCCCGGGGCGACCGCAAGCTGGTGGACGAGCGGCTCCCGGAGCTGGCCGAGGCCGTGGAGACGTGGATGCGCGACGGCATCGAGGTCGTGATGGACCGCTACAACCGCTAGGCACCGCTGCACCTGTACCGCGCCGGACCCCCTCCTTTCCGGCGCGGTTTTGCAGTTCCGGCATACCTCCTGCCTCAAAGGGCCGGCCGTGAACCCGACGATTCTTACCGACTGGCTGTGGGTCCTGGGTCTCCTGGGCCTGGGCTTCACCTGGGTAATCTGGGACCAGCTGCGCAAGCTGCCCCCGGGCAACGAGGTCATGCGGGGCCTGGCCGCGCAGATCCAGGCCGGGGCGCTGGCCTTCGCCCGCCGCATCGGCGTGGTGATGGCGGCCTTCGTGGGTGCCGCCGCCCTCCTGCTCTTCCTGGCGATGGGGTACCGCAGCGCCGGCGCCTTCGTGGGCGGGGCGGTCTGCGCCATGGCCGCGGCGATGGGCGGGCTGTTCGCCGCCGTCCGCGCGAACGTACGCACCGCCGAAAGCGCCCGCTATCCCGGGCAGTCCGCCGCGCTGCGGACCGCCTTTTCCGGCGGCGCGGTGGCGGGGCTGGCCGTGGCCTCGCTGTGCATGCTGGGCGCGGGGCTGATGTTCCTGCTGGGCATTCGCCTTCCCGGCGTGTTCGAGGAGGTGCGGTTCCGCGAGTACGGCGAGATCGTTCCCGCCTTCGCCATAGGGGCCGGCAGCATCGCGCTGTTCGCGCGGATGGGCGGCGGCATCTTCAAGACCTCGGCCGACATCGGCGCCGACCTGGTGGGCAAGGTCGAGGCCGACATCCCCGAGGACGACCCCCGCAACCCCGCCACCATCGCCGACCTGGTGGGCGACTGCGCGGGGGGCACGGCGGGGATGGCGTCGGACCTGTTCGAATCGACCGTGGCCGCCGTGATCGCCGCCATCGCGGTGGGAATGACGGAGCGCACGCTGACCGGCTACGAGAACCGCATCTCCGCCGTGTCGCTCCCGCTGTTCGCCATCGGCGTGGGGCTGCTGGTGTCCATCGCCGCGGTGTACCTGCTGCGCCTGCTGGACCGGGGCACGCCGGCGGAGACGCTGCGCAACGTGCAACTGGCGGCCGCCGCGCTCTTCCTGCTGGCGATGTTTCCCATCGTCTACCTGCTCCCCTTCGACCTGGCCGACGAGGCGTCGGGGCGCGTGTACAGCTTCCTGGGGCCGTACTGGGCGCTGCTGGCCGGCACCCTGGCCGGCGTGCTGGTGGGCGGCATCACGGCGTTCTTCACCGGCCCGCGCGCCTCGCGGCTGATCGCCCAGGCATCGAGCATGGGCCCGGCGGCCAACGTGCTGGCGGGCATCTCCGCCGGCCTGCAGTCGTCCGTCCCGGTGCTGCTGACCATCTGCGCGGCCATCGGGGTGTCGTACGCCCTGTCGGGGCTGTACGGCATCGCGGTCGCGGCCATCGGCATGCTCGCGACGGTGGGCATCACCATGACGGTGCACGCCTTTTCGCCCATCGCCGACAACGCGGGCGGCATCGTGCAGCTGGGGCACCTGGGGCCCGACGCGCGCCGGGTGACGGACGCGCTGCACACCGCGGGCAAGCAGCAGAGCGCCATCATCAACTCGTTCGCCATCTCCTCCGCGGCGCTGACGTCCATCGCGCTCTATGCGGCGTACGCCTCGTGGGTGGGGCTGGAGGGGATCAACCTGATCGATCCCATCGTGGTGATCGGGTTCCTGGTGGGGGGCGCGGTTCCCTTCGCGGTCGCGGCGCTCACCATCACCTCCGTCTCCACCGCGGCCCGCGCCATGATCGCCGAGGTGCGGCGGCAGTTCACCGACACGCCCGCCATCATGGAAGGCACCGTGCCCCCCGACAGTGTGGCGTGCGTGGACCTGGCGACGCGCATGGCGCTGCGCGGGATGGTGGTCCCCGGCGTGGTGGCCGTCGCCGCGCCGGTGTTGATGGGCTCGCTCCTGGGGGTGGAGGCGCTGGGCGGGATGCTGGCGGGGGCGACGCTGACGGGCGTGCTGCTGGCGCTGTTCATGTCCAACGCGGGAAGCGCCTGGGACAACGCGCGCCAGATGATCCACACGGCGCCGGGGGGGCGCGGCAGCCGCGAGCACCTGGCCGCCGTGGTGGGCGACAGCATCGGCGATGCGTTCAAGGACACGGCGGGGCCGTCGATGAACATCCTGATCAAGCTGATGAGCCTGATCTCGCTCGCCATCGTCCCCTGGCTGCTCAGCCTGCCCATCAACGAGGGCAAGGGCGGGCCCGAGCCGGTGGAAGAGGCGGTGGCGTTCGTTTCCCGGCTCGCGGCGGCCTTGCTCGGCTGAGTGAATCCGATCGATACAGCGCCCCCGGACGAGCTTCGTCCGGGGGCTTTCTGTGTCCCGAAAAACCCGTCGCACTCGTGGCGGGTTCCGTTATTGGATGTTAGGGGTGTTCGCTTTTATATTGCAGGCGAACCTCGGACGGAGACGCGAACGTGAACGAAGAGCCGAAGACACCGCCCGCGCCGCACCCGCCGGAGTGGCTGCAGTTCCAAGCCCAGATGGCTGCGCGTGGACTGACGGTGAAGCTGCCGACGGTGGATCCCAACTGGACCCTGCCCGAGCCGATGGAGGTAGAGGGCGAAACCGCGAGCCAGGCAGTGATCAGGCTGCGGAGGACGGCGCGATGGTGAGGCGGTACGTGCTCGACACGTCCGCGCTCGCGAAGCTGTACGTGGTCGAGGCCGATTCCACGACTGTGCGCGACATGATGCGCGGTGCCGTAGCGCCGGCGGCTTCAACGGAGGTGATCGTGTACGATCTTGCCCTGCCAGAAACCATTGCGGCACTCAAGCAGATCGTCCGCAGCCGTACCGCCGCGCGCCGAGGGTTCAGCCCGGCGGCGTTCCGACGCGCCGTTCCCCAGGTGTGGGACGACCTCACCAGCGGCACGCCGTTGCTCGTGGTCCCCGCGTCGGAATACGTGCACTCCGCCGCAAGGATCGTGGAACGCCGCGAACTGCGCGCGCCCGACGCAGTGCACGTCGCGACGGCGCTCGGGGTCGAGCCACCGGTGATCTTCGTCAGCGGTGATGTGGAGCAGTGCAGGGCGGCGCGGGCCGAGGGGCTGGAGGTGATCGAACTGGCCGCGTGATGATTCCGGGAAGTGGACCCTGGCCCGTGGGAACGGGTACCGGGGAGACATCCACTCCCAAGTGATTGCACCACATGAAGATCCGCTTCAATCCCATCGGCCGCGTCGTTCAAGGGGCGGTGGTTCTGCTCGCCGTCACCGCTGCCGCGTGCGGAGACCTGCCGACGGGCCCGGCTCCGGAAGACGACCGGGTGCGCGGGATCGACGTCTCGCGCTGGCAGGGCGCCATCGACTGGAACGCCGTCGCGGGTGACGAGGTCGAATTCGCGTTCATCAAGGCCACCGAGGGCGGCGACTTCACCGACCCGCGGTTCGCCGCGAACTGGTCCGCGGCCAGGCAGGCCGGCGTGCTGCGCGGCGCCTACCACTTCTACCGTCCGCAGACCAGCGCCACCAAGCAGGCCGAGCACTTCCTGCGCACGGTGCCGCTCGCCGCGGGCGACCTGCCGCCTGTGCTGGACGTGGAGGTGACGGACGGCGCGTCGCCGGATTCCATCGCGCGCGGCGTACGGACCTGGCTGGAGACGGTGGAGCGCGCGACGGGACGCCGGCCCATCATCTACACGCGCGCCAGCTTCTGGACGCCCAGCGTGGGCGCGGCGTTGAGCGAGTACCCGCTGTGGGTGGCGCACTACGGGGTAGCCGAACCGAACCTTCCGACGGGATGGCGGGACTGGACCTTCTGGCAGCACACGGACGAGGGGCGCGTGGCGGGGATCGACGCGAACGTGGACCAGAACTGGTTCAACGGCACCCGCGACCAGCTGCGGACCTTCGCCGCCACCGGAGCGATTCCCGTGGACCGCTGACGGTCCGCGGGTTGACGGCACCCGCCGATGGGTGTACGTTCAGCGCTCGGCCGGGCTCTCAGATCTGAGGCCCGGCCTGTTCGTTTGGGATGAATCCGACTGCGTTTCCAATATGCTGAAGCTGGGAATCGTGGGGCTGCCCAACGTGGGCAAGTCCACGCTGTTCAATGCGCTGACGGCCGCCGGCGCCGACGCCGCCAACTACCCGTTCTGCACCGTCGAGCCCAACGTGGGCATGGTAGAGGTGCCGGACCCGCGCGTGGACCTGCTCGCCGAAAAGGTGCAGCCGCAGCGGGTGCTGCGCGCCACGGTGCAGTTCGTCGACATCGCCGGGCTGGTGAAGGGCGCCTCGGAGGGCGAGGGGCTGGGCAACCAGTTCCTGGCCAACATCCGCGAAACCGACGCCATCGTGCACGTGGTGCGCTGCTTCGACGATCCCGACGTGGTGCACGTGATGGGCGGGGTAGACCCCGTGCGCGACCGCGAGGTCATCAACCTGGAGCTGGCGCTGGCCGACCTGGGCGTGGTGGAGAAGCGGCTCGAGAAGGCGCGCAAGGCGGCCCGCGGCAACGACCGCGACGCCCAGGCCGAGCTGGGCCTACTGGAGCGCCTGAACACCGCCCTCGGCGAGGGCCAGCCTGCGCGGGTGGTGGACGCGAACGACGACGAGCAGAAGATCCTTCGCTCGTACAACCTGCTCACCAGCAAGCCGGTGCTGTACCTGGCCAACGTGGCCGAGGACGACCTGCCCGAGGGCGACAACGAGCACGTCCGCGCCCTGCGCAGCTCGGTGGAAGCCAGCGGCGAGCGGGCGGAGATCATCCCCATCTCCAGCAAGATCGAGAGCGAGCTGGCCGAGCTTCCCCCCGAGGAGCGCCAGGAATTCCTGGCCTCGCTGGGGCTGGACGAGCCCGGCCTTCACACGCTGATCCGCGTGGGCTACCGGCTGCTGGGGCTGCAGGTGTACTTCACCGCGGGCGAAAAGGAAGTGCGCGCCTGGGAGATCCCGGTCGGCGCGCGCGCCCCGCAGGCCGCGGGCGTCATTCACAGCGACTTCGAGCGCGGCTTCATCCGCGCCGAAACGGTGGGCTGGGGCGACTTCGAAAAGATGGGCTCGGTGAAGGCCGCCCGCGACAAGGGGCTGATGCGGTCCGAAGGCAAGGAGTACGTGGTGCAGGACGGCGACATCCTGCTCTTCCGCTTCAACGTGTGATTCCATCAGCCCAAAAACGAAGCCCCGGCGGACCACGCGTCCGCCGGGGCTTCGCTCATTTCCCTGCTGTTCCAGGCGGCGCCTGGTGCCCGTCAGCGCGCGGGCGGGCTCTCGGCCGACGGCGGGCTCGCGGCGGGCTTGCGGCGCGAGGGCACGACGGAGACGCCCACCATCAGCGCGTCGTCGAAGTCCGAACCGCCCAGGTAGGTGCGGTAGCGCGCGCTGACCGCGCCGGCCCCGGACCCCAGGCCGAGCGTCACCACGGGTTCCCAGAAGCTCCCTGCGCGGAGGCTTACGTCTTCGCCGTGGCAGTCGGCGCAGTTGGTGATCGTGCGGGTCACGTGAAGGAAGCTGTGCCCCGCGTTCACCCCCGCCGTCAGCACGACGGGCTTCGCCCCGCCCATCGAAAGCGGGGGCGTGCGCACGCCGGCGGAGAGCGTGCCGATGCCCCCCGCAACGCCGGAGGTCTTTTCCCCCTGGTTCGTTTCCTGGGTGAACGCCGCCTCGTCGCTCATGCCGACGATGCCGCCCTCGGCGCTCAGGCTCAACATCCGGTAGGCGATGATGCTTCCGCTGATCTGCAGCCCGAAGGCGCGGTGGCCCACGCCCGCGCTGTCGGCGGCGATGGGGTTGATGGCGCTGGTGATCAGGTCCATACCGCCGCCGTACTCGATCGTCCGGGTACGGGTCTGCGCGTGGACCGCGTTCGCGGCGAGAAGCAGCGCCGCGGAAAAGCAGGTGGTAATGATTCGCATGGGTGAACGTGGGGTGCGGTGCGTTGGTGGCGGCCGCTCAGACGCGTGGGGACGGGTCAGCCAGCCTGCTCGCGCGCAGGGAGATTGGGGGAACCGGCGCGGGAGACATTATGCATCTGTTTCCGCCCTCGTTCAAGAGCCATGGCCCGAACCGCCGCCCGCGAGCCAGCCGGGGAGCTGGCGGATGCTTTCCAGCCGCGCGAACTCCTGGCCGTGCAGCGCCTCGTCGGGCACCTGCTCGTGGATCCAGGTGATGGCGTAGGGGATGTGCACCGCCGCGCCGCCCGCCTGCAGCACGGGGAGCACGTCGGACTTCAGCGAGTTGCCCACCATCACGAACCGCGACGGGTCGATGCGGTGCCGCGCGATCACACCGGCGTAGGTGCGCGCGTCCTTTTCCGAGACGATCTCGATCGCTGAAAAGCGGTCGCCCAGGCCGGAGCGGGCCAGCTTGGCCTCCTGGTCGAACAGGTCGCCCTTGGTCAGCAGCATCAGGCGATGGTTCTCCGCCAGCGCCTCCACCGTCTCGGCCACCCCGTCCAGAAGCTCTACGGGCGCCGTCAGCATCTCCCGCCCCATGTCGATGATGCGCTGCACCTCGTTGCCGGCGATGCGCCCCTCCGTCAATTCGATCGCCGTTTCGATCATCGACAGCACGAAGCCTTTCACCCCGTATCCGAAGTGCTGCAGGTTGCGCTTTTCGGCAGCGTACAGGCGCTCGTCGATCCACGCCGCGTCGTGGTAGGAGGTGAGCAGCGCGCGGAACCGCTCCTGGGTGGCGGTGAAGATGGGCTCGTTGTGCCACAGCGTGTCGTCCGCGTCCAGTGCGACGACGTCGAAGGCGGGGGTGCGCGTGCCTGGCATGGTCGGGTTCGGTGCGGGTGCGGATCGCCGGACGGGCGACAATATGAGCGCAGGGACGGCGGGGCGCGATGGCGGGGGGCCGGGTTGCCCGGGGGGGACGCGGCCTCTACATTTCGCCGTTTCCATCCGGGCCCGACGCACCGACCCGATCCCCCAACCCAGCCGTGACCGATGGCCAGGTTTGAAGGCGTAGATTTCTACAGCATCGACGAGCTGCTCACCGAAGAGCAGCGGATGATCCGCGACACCGTGCGGCAGTGGGTGGACGAGCACCTGATGCCGGTGATCAACGACGCGTACGTCGGCCGCTACCTTCCCAAGGAGCTGATCCCCGGGATGGCCGAGCTGGGCGTGTTCGGCGCCAACCTGCCGGAGGAGTACGGCTGCGCGGGGCTCGACAACGTTTCGTACGGGCTGATCATGCAGGAGCTGGAGCGCGGCGACAGCGGCATCCGCTCGTTCGCCTCGGTGCAGGGCGCGCTGTGCATGTACCCCATCTACGCGTTCGGCAGCGAGGAGCAGAAGCAGGAGTACCTTCCGCGGATGGCCACGGGCGAGGTGATCGGCTGCTTCGGCCTGACGGAGCCCGACTTCGGCAGCAACCCCGGGGGGATGATCACCCGGGCCCGGAAGACGGACGACGGCTGGGTGATCAACGGCGCCAAGATGTGGATCACCAACGGGTCTACCGCCAACATCGCCATCATCTGGGCCAAGACGGGCGACGACGCCAAGAGCATTCGCGGCTTTGTGGTGCCCACCGACGCGCCCGGCTTCAGTGCCAAGGACCAGAAGGGCAAGCTGTCGCTGCTGGCCTCGGACACGTCGGAGCTGGTGCTGCAGGACGTGCGCGTGCCCGACACGGCCCTGCTCCCCAAGTCGGGCGGCCTGAAGAGCCCACTGATGTGCCTGACGCAGGCCCGCTACGGCATCGCGTGGGGCGCGGTGGGCGCGGCCATGGCGTGCTTCGACGAGGCGGTGAGCTACGCGAAGAACCGCGAGGTGTTCGGCCGTCCGCTGGGCGCCACGCAGATCCAGCAGGTGCGCCTGGCCAACATGCTCACCGAGATCACCAAGGCCCAGCTGCTCTGCTGGCGGCTGGGTGCCATGAAGGACGCCGGGACCATGCGTCCCGAGCAGGTGTCGCTGGCCAAGCGCAACAACGTGGACATGGCTACCGAGATCGCGCGCGAGGCGCGGCGGTTGCTGGGGGCCAACGGCATCCTGGTGGAGTACCAGTCCATGCGCCACATGGCCAACCTGGAGTCGGTGTACACGTACGAAGGCACCGACGACGTGCACGCGCTGATCCTGGGCCAGGACATCACCGGCCTGGCGGCGTACTGACTTGACGAATCCGCGCCGGAGGGGTACATTATCCCTCCTGTCGCGAACGCACCGATAGCTCAACTGGCAGAGCAGGGGACTCTTAATCCCAAGGTTGTAGGTTCGATTCCTACTCGGTGCACTGCTGCGCCGGCTGCGAAGTGACAAGAAGTACCCTGCGCCCATAGCTCAGCTGGATAGAGCGTCTGACTACGGATCAGAAGGTCGGGAGTTCGAATCTCTCTGGGCGCACCTTCGCGGCGTGAGCCATCACGGTCACGCCGCCACGATTTGAGAAGGCCGGAACAACGTCTGCGGACTGGTACGCTCCTGTGGCGGAACTGGTAGACGCGCTAGATTCAGGATCTAGTGGGCGCAAGCTCGTGGAGGTTCGAGTCCTCTCGGGAGCACTGTCCGCGGTACGGAACGCACGGCTCTCTCTGCCCAGGTGCTGAAACTGGTAGACAGGCCAGACTAAGGATCTGGTGCCTTAACCGGCGTGGAGGTTCGAGTCCTCTCCTGG
>NZ_DASVSF010000031.1 GCF_036388275.1 Longimicrobium sp. | reverse complement strand
GACAGCGCTACCACGGCTCAAAATACTGCCGTCACCCTGGAGGCTTCAACTCTGTTAGCCAACGACACCGATGCCAATGGCGATATCCTCAGCCTGACGGGGGTCAGTAATCCTGTCAATGGCAGCGTTACCTTCTCTAATGGCAATGTCATCTTCACCCCCAGCACTAACTTCACGGGTAACGCCAGTTTTGATTACAGCATCAGCGATGGCAAGGGCGGCACCGCTAGCGGTTTAGTCAATGTCACCGTTGATCCTGTCGTTGGTACGGTGCAAAACGGCACCAATGGCAATGACACCCTCACGGGCAATGGTGGGAACGACTTCCTCAACGGTCGCAACGGTAACGACAGCCTCATCGGTAATGCCGGAAACGACATCTTGATTGGCGGCAATGGTAAGGACTTCCTAGTCGGGAGTGCGGGTGACGATTTACTCAATGGTGACAATGGCACTGACACCTTGAGGGGTGGACTAGGCAACGACACCTTGACCGGTGGCAACCGCCAGGACATCTTCGTGTTTGCCTCCGGCGAGGGCATCGATACGATTACTGACTTCCAGTTGGGTACCGACCAAATCGGTCTGACTGAGGGTTTAACGTTTGGGAATCTGTCGTTCTCGGGGAATCAGATTCTTATCGGTAGTGACGTTTTAGCCGTCCTGACTGGGGTGAATACTAATACTCTAACTGCCTCGAATTTCGTGGAAGTCTAGAAGCGCGCACCGGCCCAGTGATCCTAGTCAGCAGCGCTTGTGGCCCACGAGTCCCCGCGCTACTTTTTGCCTCGACTAAAGACTCGCTCAATTCAAGGCAAAACATCTCTGATGAAACGCTCAACTGCCGCTACGAATCAAACCAGGTAAAAGTGAGATGAAATCAAGGCAGCTCAGCCTTTCCCCAGAGCTTGCCTTTGACTGGGATAAGCTGCCTTAAACCTAATACCGGAATCGCCGCAATCAAGCCTTTTTAACAATCGATTCTCATCAATATATACAAGCGCGGCGAGATCGCCCGAAAAGAAGAGGGCAGAGCATCTCAAAACACGTCTACTAATACAACCAAAGTGGATCAAATGACAACTCTATTCAATCAATCAGCCGTGCATCAAAATAACGCTTGAGAATGCACCGATGGTGCAATTTGTCAGCAGTCATTCGGCTAAAGCAAGAAAACCGGCTTCTGGAAAGAAGTCGGGATGTGAAAACTTTCAACTAACCTAACAAGGAAGAACTAACACTATGTTTGAACCAACCTTCAACCTCTGGGACCTCAACGGCAGCAACGGCTTTGCGATTAACGGCATCGGGACGTATGACCAATCAGGCTTGTCGGTCAGCAGCGCCGGGGACGTCAACGGCGATGGCTTTGATGACCTGATTATCGGGGCAAACGGTGCCGACGCCAACGGCATCAGTTATGCAGGGCAAAGTTATGTAGTGTTTGGCAGCAACAGTGGCTTTGGTGCGAGCCTCAACCTGTCCACGCTCAACGGCAGCAACGGCTTTGCGATTAACGGCATCGCGCAGCTTGACCAATCAGGCGGGTCTGTCAGCAGCGCCGGGGACGTCAACGGCGATGGCATTGATGACCTGATTATCGGGGCAACAACTGCCTCCCCCAACGGCATCCGTTTAGCAGGGCAAAGTTATGTAGTGTTTGGCAGCAACAGCGCATGGAACGCCAGCCTCAACCTGTCCACGCTCAACGGCAGCAACGGCTTTGCGATTAACGGCATCGCGGCGTATGACGACTCAGGTCGGTCTGTCAGCAGCGCCGGGGACGTCAACGGCGATGGCTTTGATGACCTGATTATCGGGGCACGCTTGGCCTCCCCCGACGGCATCCGTGAAGCAGGGCAAAGTTATGTCGTGTTTGGCAGCAACAGTGGCTTTGATGCGGGCCTGGACCTGTCCACGCTCAACGGCAGCAACGGCTTTGCCATTAACGGCATCGCGGCCTTTGACCTATCAGGCATCTCGGTCAACAGCGCCGGGGACGTCAACGGCGATGGCTTGGATGACCTCATTATCGGGGCATACCATGCCGACGGCAACGGCATCAGTTCTGCAGGGCAAAGTTATGTAGTGTTTGGCAGCAACAGTGGCTTTGGTGCGGGCCTGGACCTGTCCACGCTCAACGGCAGCAACGGCTTTGCCATTAACGGCATCGCGGCCTCTGACTACTCAGGCTGGTCGGTCAGCAGCGCCGGGGACGTCAACGGCGATGGCTTTGATGACCTGATTATCGGGGCACGCGGTGCCTCCCCCAACGGCATCAGTCAGGCAGGGCAAAGTTATGTAGTATTTGGCAGCAACAGTGGCTTTGGTGCGGGCCTGGACCTGTCCACGCTCAACGGCAGCAACGGCTTTGCCATTAACGGCATCGCGGCGTATGACCGATCGGGCTACTCGGTCAGCAGCGCCGGGGACCTCAACGGCGATGGCTTTGATGACCTGATTATCGGGGCAAGCGGTGCCTCCCGCAACGGCATCGATGGTGCAGGGCAAAGTTATGTAGTGTTTGGCAGCAACAGTGGCTTTGGTGCGGGCCTCAACCTCGAGGAGCTCAACGGCAGCAACGGCTTTGCGATTAACGGCATCGCGGCGGATGACCTCTCAGGCTGGTCGGTCAGCAGCGCCGGGGACGTCAACGGCGATGGCTTTGATGACCTGATTATCGGGGCATTCCGTGCCGACCCCAACGGCATCAATGCTGCAGGGCAAAGTTATGTGCTGTTTGGTCGGGCATCGACTCCCACCAATCAACCCCCCGTGGCTAACCCCGACAGCGCTACCACGGCTCAAAATACTGCCGTCACCCTGGAGGCTTCAACTCTGTTAGCGAACGATACCGATGCCAATGGCGATCGCCTCAGCCTGACGGGGGTCAGTAATCCTGTCAATGGCAGCGTTACCTTCTCTAATGGCAATGTCATCTTCACCCCCAGCACTAACTTCACGGGTAACGCCAGTTTTAACTACAGCATCAGCGATGGCAAGGGCGGCACCAG
>NZ_DASVSF010000030.1 GCF_036388275.1 Longimicrobium sp. | reverse complement strand
GAGCGGGCGCAGCAGCTCCCACTGCGAATCGGTCAAGTCTGTCGGATATCTGAGGCTAGTCATGCCAGCCGCATACACCGTCTACTTGTGCATGTTCGCACTTTGTTCGGTTATCTCAACACCCTCTCAGGATGACAGGCTTGGAAGCGCGACCCGCATAAATGACGAGCCCCGCGCCTCCCATGGGGGAAGCGCGGGGCTCAGGTCCAAGCGGACAGCCGCCTTACTTCGCGGCGGCCGCCGCGGTCACCGCGGCCTCGGGGCGCGTCACCAGCTCGATCAGCGCCGTCTCGGCGCCGTCGCCCTTGCGCGAACCCGTCTTGAGGATGCGGGTGTAGCCGCCCGCACGCTCCGAGAACACCGGGCCGATCTGGTCGAACAGGCGCACCAGGACGTCGCGGTCCTGGATGTGCCGCGCCGCGAGGCGCTTGCTGTGCAGATCGCCACGCTTGGCCAGCGTGATCAGCTTTTCCGCGAACGGACGAAGCTCCTTGGCCTTGGCGGTGGTCGTCTCGATGCGGCCGTGACGGAACAGGCTCATCGCCATGTTCCGAAGCAGCGCCTCCTTGTGCTCCGTCGTGCGGCCGAGCGCGCGGCCCTTCTTTCCGTGTCTCATCTTCCTCTACAGCTCCCCGGCGGGGCCGGCGTCGGCGCCCCCGATCTGCTCGTTGTCGTTGGCCTCGTCGCGAACCACCCACCAGAGCGTCCCCGCGTCGTCCTGCTCCAGCGAGCTGCCGAAGCGCAGGCCGTGGCCCGCCAGGAAGTCGCTGATCTCCTGCAGCGACTTCTTGCCGAAGTTGTCGATCGACAGCATCTGCTGCTCGGTCCGCTGCACCAGGTCGCGAACCGAGTGGATGTTCTCCTTCTGCAGCGAGTTGCGGCTGCGGACGGAAAGCTCCGCCAGGTCCTCGATGGGACGGTTCAGCAGCTCCTGCAGGCGCGGCGGAATGGGCGCGCGCCCCGCCGGAACGGCGAACCCGGCGCCGCCGGTGTCGCCCCAGGTGCGGTCGGCGCGCCACTCGGGCGAGCCGCCGGCCAGGAAGGCCAGGTGCTCGATGGCCAGCCGGGCGGAGTACTGCACCGCCGACGGCACGTCGATGGCGCCGTTGGTCTCCACTTCCAGCACCAGCCGGTCGAAGTCGGTGCGCTGGCCCACGCGCGTCTCCTCGACCACGAAGTTGGCGCGGGTCACCGGGTTGTAGATGGCGTCCACCCGCACCAGGTCCGCCGGCATGCCGCGCGGAATGGGGTGGGCCTCGGCCGGCACGTAGCCCCGGCCCTTGTTCACGTACAGCTCGAAGCGCAGGTCGCGGTCGTCCTGCAGCTCCAGGATGTGGTGGTCCAGGTTGATCACGTCCACGGACGGATGGCCCGTGATGTTGCGCGCCGTCACCCGGCCCGCCTTGTTGGCCCGCAGCTCCAGCACGGCCTCGTCGGCGCCCTCGTCCATCCGCAGTACCAGCGACTTCAGGTTGCGGATGATCTCGTGCACGTCCTCGACCACCCCCGGCACCGTCTGGTGCTCGTGGAGCACGCCGTCGGCGCGGAATGCCCACACCGCCGAGCCCCGAAGGCTCGAAAGCAGGATGCGGCGGATGGTGTTGCCCAGCGTGTGGCCGAAGCCGCGCTCCAGCGGGCGAAGAACGATCTGTCCCACCCGAGGCTGCTCGGGCGTGTTCGGCATCTGCAGGCCGGTAATATCGAGTTCCACTATGGTCCCCTCCCAGTGTGGGCAGGATGCGGGAAAACCCGGGCGGCGGAAGCGCGATCTGCGCTCCGCCACACGGGCCAGGTCCCTCGGCTTACTTGCTGTAGAGCTCGACGATGAGCTGCTCCTGCACCGCGAGCGGAATGTCCGCGCGCGTGGGGCGGGTCAGCATGCGGCCGGTGCGCGAGCCCTCGTCCACCGCCAGCCAGCCCACGTTGCTGGGCTTGGTCTTCGAAGCCAGCGACGCCTGCACGGGCAGGATGTCCTTGCTCTTCGGCGCAATGCGAACCTCGTCGCCCGGGTGCACCTGCGCGCTCGGAACGTCCAGCTTTCCGCCGTTCACCTGCACGTGGCCGTGACGGATGAGCTGCCGGGCCTCCTTGCGGGTGCTGCCGAAGCCCATGCGGTACACCACGTTGTCCAGACGGCTCTCCAGGGCCACCAGCAGGTTCTCGCCGGTGATGCCCGTCTGGTGGGCGGCCTTCTCGAACATGTTGCGGAACGGCTTCTCGGCCATCCCGTAAATGCGCTTCACCTTCTGCTTTTCACGCAGCTGGTGGGCGTACTCGGAGGTCTTCTTGCGGCGTCCGCCGCCCGACTGGCCGTGCTGGCCGGGGGCGTAGGGACGGCGCTCGACGGGGCACTTGTCGGTGAAGCACTTGGTGCCCTTCAGGAACAGCTTCTGCCCCTCGCGGCGGCAAAGCCTGCACGAGGGTCCGGTGTAACGGGCCATGGATCAGTAACCGTTTCCGTTGTGTGTTTCGCGGCTTCGTCCCCCCGACGGTCGCGAGGGTTTACGCCTGGAACTGCATAGTACCAAGTACCAAGTGCCGAGTACCAAGCACTTGGTACTGTGCACTTGGCACTGTCTTACACGCGGCGCTTCTTGGGCGGCCGGCAGCCGTTGTGCGGAATGGGCGTCACGTCGCGGATGCTGCGGATGCCCAGCCCCGAGGCGGCAAGCGCCTGGATGGCCGACTCGCGCCCGCTGCCGGGGCCCTGCACGTGCACGTGCACGCGCTTCACGCCCAGCTGCAGCGCCTCGCGGGCCGCCTGCTCGGCGGCCACGGTGGCGGCGAACGGGGTGCTCTTCTTGGAGCCCTTGAAGCCCGCCTTGCCCGCGCTTCCCCACACGACCGAGTTGCCGGCCATGTCGGTGATGCTCACGATGGTATTGTTGAACGTCGCCTTGATGTGGGCGACGCCCTCGCTCTCGACGTGGCGCTTAGTCTTGGGGCGCCCCGCGGTCTTCGGCTTGGCCATTCGGAAATCCGGTTTGGGGTACGCGGCCTACCGCGCCTCCGGTACGTCTCCCCGCCGGCACGTCCGGCGGAGTGGTCATCGGCCCGGGCGCGCCGCCCAGGCCGATCATGAGAGTACCAAGTGCCCAGTTCCAAGTCCCAGGCTTGTGACCTTGGCACTTGGCACCGGGCACTAGGTACTGCCCTTACTTCTTGCCCGGCTTCTTCTTGCCGGCGATGGCCCGGCGCGGGCCCTTCTTGGTGCGCGCGTTGGTGTGCGTGCGCTGCCCGCGAACCGGCAGCCCGCGGCGGTGCCGAAGCCCCCGATACGAGCCGATGTCCATCAGGCGCTTGATGTTGCGCGAGACTTCCGAGCGCAGCGCACCCTCCACGCGAATGTTCGCGTCGATGATGCGGCGCAGCTTGTTCACGTCCTCGTCGTTGAGGGCGTGCACGCGCGTGTCGGGGTTGATCCCCGCCTCGCCCAGGATGCGGCGCGACGTGGCGCGGCCGATCCCGAAGATGTACGTAAGGCCGATCTCGACGCGCTTTTCACGCGGCAGATCGACGCCTGCGATACGAGCCATCCTGCTGTTCTCCTGTCTGGCCGAGTCTGGGATTAGCCCTGGCGCTGCTTGTGCCGCGGGTTCTTCTTGCAGATGATGCGGATGACGCCCCGCCGCTTGATCACCTTGCAGTGCTCGCAGATCGGCTTCACGCTCGCGCGGACCTTCATGTTCGCCTCGCCTGTGTATCCTGAAAGAACGTAAGCCTGAGAACGTAACCAGATTTCGGCGATTCCGCAAGGCTTGGAACGGCACCGGCGCCTGTGGGCGCCGGTGCCGGAAACTCGTCACGCGTGTCAGATCGTAAGGATCCGCGGCCCGTCGGCCGTCACCGCCACGGTGTGCTCGAAGTGCGCCGACACCTTGCGGTCGGCGGTCACCACGGTCCACCGGTCCGGCAGCGTGCGCACCGTGGCCGTGCCAAGGTTGAACATGGGCTCGATGGCCAGCACCATCCCCTCCAGCAGCTTGAGGCCCTTGCCTCGCACGCCGAAGTTGGGCACCTGCGGCTCCTCGTGCGGCTGGCGGCCCACGCCGTGGCCCACCAGCTCGCGCACCACGCCGTACCCCGCCCCGTCGGCCACTTCCTGGATGGCCGCCCCCACATCGCCCAGGCGGCTCCCCGGGCGCGCCTCGGCGATCCCCCGGGCCAGCGCCAGCTGCGTGAGCTCCAGCAGCTCCGCCACCGGCTCGGCCACCGCGCCCACGGGAAGGGTGACCGCCGCGTCGGCGTAGAACCCCTCGAGCTTCACCCCGCAGTCCACGCTCACGATGTCGCCCTCGCGCAGCACGCGCCGCGACGAGGGAATGCCGTGAACCACCTCGTGGTTCACCGAGATGCACAGCGTGGCGGGAAAGCCGTACAGCCCCTTGAACGCCGGCTCGGCGCCCGGGTGCGAGCGGATGAACGACTCCGCCCAGCGGTCCAGCTCCCCCGTGCTCACCCCGGGCGCCACCCGGGCGGGAATCGCCCGCCACAGGCTGGCCAGGATGGCCCCCGCGCGGGCGATGGTGTCGATCTCCGCCGCCGACTTGAGGTGGATCACCGCCCCAGCACCCCCAGGACGTCGGCCTGCACCGCGTCGATGGCGCGCGACCCGTCCAGGGTGTGGACGGGAACCCCGGCCCCGCGGTAGTGCTCCACCAGCGGCGCCGTGTTCTCGCGGTACACCTCCAGCCGGTGGCGCACCGTTTCCTCGCGGTCGTCGTCGCGCTGCACCACCCGGCCGGCCACGTCGGCCGGCGGGGGGTTGTGGTCCACGTGGTACACCACCCCCGTTTCCGGGTCGGTGCGCCGGCCGCTCATCCTCCGCACGATGGCGTCGTCGTCCACCTCCAGGTACACCACGGCGTCGATGCCGCGCCCAAGGTCCTCCAGCAGCCCGTCCAGCGCGCGGGCCTGGGCCACGTTGCGCGGATAGCCGTCGAAGATGGCGCCGCCCTCGGCGTCGTCACGCGAAAGCCGCTCGCGCACCAGGCCGAGGACGATGTCGTCGGACACGAGCTTCCCCGCGTCCATCACGGCCTTGGCCTGCACCCCCAGCGGGGTGCCCTGGCGCACCGCGTCGCGAAGCATGTCGCCGGTGGCGATCTTGGGCGTGCCCAGCGCTTCGGCGAGCAGGGCGCCCTGCGTGCCCTTGCCGGCGCCCGGGGCGCCAAGGAGAACGAGATCCATTCAGTCGGTTCCGGTACGGGTCGGTCTCAGACGAGTGCCAGGGACCCAAGTGTTGAGTGCCAAGCGCCCGGTCTGGTATGACTGGGCACCTGGCACTCGGCACTTGGTACTTCCACGCTCAGATGTAGCGCTGCGCCCGGCCGCGGAACTTCACGCGGCCCTTCTTCATGAAGCCGTCGTAGCGGCGCAGCAGCAGGTGCTGCTGCATCTGCTGGACCGTGTCGAGCGCCACGCCCACCACGATCAGCAGGCCGGTGCCGCCCAGCACGCGGCTGAGCGTCGCCACGCCGAAGGCGCTCAGCACCGCCGACGGGATCAGCGCGATGGCCGCCAGGAACAGCGCCCCAGGCAGCGAGATTCGCGACATCACCGAGTCGATGTACTCGGCCGTGCGCGCCCCCGGCTTTACCCCCGGCACGAACGCGCCCTGCTTCTTCAGGTTCTCGGCGATGTCCACGGGGTTGTAGATGATCGCCGTGTAGAAGTAGGTGAAGAACACGATCAGCACCGTGAACGCCAGGTAGTACGGCCACGTGTCGAGCGCGAACCACCCCGACATCGTGCGCGCCCACTCCGCCTGCGTGAACTGCTGCAGCGTAGCCGGCACGATCATGATCGACTGCGCGAAGATGATGGGCATCACCCCCGCCATGTTGATGCGCAGCGGGATGAACGACTTCTGCCCCTGCCGGATGCGCCCCCGCCCCATCACCTTCTGCGGGATCTGCACCGGGATCTTGCGCGCCGCCATGGTCACCGCCACGGTGCCGGCGATCGTGGCCAGCATCATGGCGATCAGCACGAAGATCGCGAAGACGTTCACCTGCCCCAGCCCCACCAGGCGGCCCGTTTCCCACAGCGCCGCCGGCAGCGACTCCACGATCCCGAAGAAGATCAGCAGGCTCATGCCGTTGCCGATGCCCCGATCGGTGATCTGCTCGCCCAGCCACATGATGAACACCGCGCCCGTGGTGAGCGTGAGGATCATCGTCAGCCGGAACGGAAAGCCCGGGTTGGTGACGGCCGCCGGCACCTGGGTCTCGATGAACATCGCGAACCCGTACGCCTGGAAGATCGCGAGCACCACGGTGGCGTACCGCGTGTACTGCGTGAGCTTCTTGCGTCCGTCCTCGCCCTCCTTCTGCATCTTCTCGACGGAGGGCACCACCGCCGCCAGCAGCTGGAACATGATGCTGGCCGAGATGTAGGGCATGATCCCTAAGGCGAACACCGTCGCACGCGACAGGCCGCCCCCCACGAACATGTCGTAGATGCCGAAGGCGGTCCCCTGTAGCTGCCCCGCGTACTCACGCAGGGCAGGCACGTTGATCCAGGGCGCCGTAATGTGGGCCCCGATCCGGTAGATGAGCAGGCACATCAGGGTGAAGAGGATCTTGCTCTTCACCTCGGGAATGCGCCACAGGGCAACTACGGGGTTGGCCATTTCAGCCGATCTCCTGAACGGTTCCCCCCAGCGCCGCGATCTTGTCGCGGGCCGACTGGCTGAACTTGTGGGCCGTGATCTCGACCTTGCGGGTCAGGTCGCCCGTTCCCAGCACCTTCACCGGGCGGCCGGCGTGCCCGATCAGGCCGCGGTCCTTCAGGGTCTCGGGGGTGATGGGCCCCTCGCCCTCGAGCGTTTCCAGCTGGTACAGGTTCACCACCTGGTACTCCACGCGGTTCAGGCTGGTGAACCCGCGCTTGGGCTGCTGGCGGTGGATGGGCATCTGGCCGCCCTCGTACCCGGGCTTGCCGCCGCCGGGGCCGTGGTGGCCGGCGCGCGCCTTGGAGCCCTTGTGCCCCTTGCCCGCCGTCTTGCCGGTGCCGGACCCGGTGCCGCGGCCCAGCCGCTTGGTGTCGCGGTGCGACCCTTCGGGCCGGCGCATGTTGCTGAGGTCAGCCATTGTTCTCCTGCCCGTCCGTTTCCTCGACCTTCACGAGGTGCCGGACCTGAAAGATCATCCCGCGGATCGCGGCGTTGTCCTCCTGGATCACCGAGCGCTGGTGCTTGAGCCCCAGCGCCCGCAGCGTCCGGCGCTGCCCCTCGGGGGCGCCGGAGTAGCTTTTGGTCTGCGTGATCTTGAGCTTAGCCATGACGGCCGCCTCCGATCGCCTCGACGGGCACGCCGCGCTCCATCGCCAGCTGCTCGCGGGTGGTGAGCCCCTGCAGCGCGTCGAGGGTGGCGAGCACCATGTTGAACGGGTTGTTGCTCCCCAGCGACTTGGTGAGGATGTCGTGCACCCCCACGCATTCCAGCACCGCGCGCACCGGTCCGCCGGCGATCACGCCGGTTCCGGGGGCCGCGGGGCGAAGGAGCACCCGGCCGGCGCCGTGCTCGCCCACGATGTCGTGGGGTACGGTGCCTTCGCGGATGGGCACCTTGACCATGGCGCGACGCGCAGACTCCAGCGCCTTGCGCACGGCCTCGGACACCTCGTTGGCCTTGCCGGTGCCAATGCCGATCTTGCCGGCCTGGTCGCCCACCGCCACCAGCGCGGTGAAGCTGAAGCGCCGTCCGCCCTTCACCACCTTGGCGACGCGGTTGATGTGCACCACGTTTTCCTTGAACTCCGACTCGCGGGCCTGCCCGCCGCCGCGTCCGTCACGCTGGCCGCCGCCGCGTCCGCCCCGCCCGCCGCCCTGGCCGCCGCGCTCGTCGCCGCCGCCCGGACCGCCGCGCCCGCGGCCGCCGCCCTGGCCGCCGCCGAACCCGCCGCGGCCCTGGCCGCCGCCGAAGCCGCCGCCCGAGCGTCCGCCGCCGGAGCGCCCGCCGCCCGGACCACCGCCGCCCTGTCTGTTCTCAGCCATTCGTCTGCTCCCTTAGAACTCGAGACCGCCCTCGCGGGCGCCCTCGGCGAAGGCCTTGACACGGCCGTGGTACAGGTAGCCGCCGCGGTCGAACACCACGTGCGTAACGCCCGCCTCGCGCGCCTTCTCGGCCAGCGCCTTGCCGGCCGCGTGGCTCGCTTCCGTCTTGGACATTCCCTCGCGCTTGCCGCGCAGGTCGGCGTCGAGCGTGCTCAGCCCCACCAGCGTGCGGCCCGACACGTCGTCCACCACCTGGCCCTCGACGTTGTTGAGGGAGCGGTGCACCACAAGACGCGGGCGCTCGGCGGTGCCGTTCACCTTGCCGCGTACGCGGCGGTGGCGGCGGTCGCGGCGCTGCTCGCGCGTCTTGACCTTTCTCGTTCCAGACATTGGTTCCTCTGAAGTGACTATGCGATGATTCGCCGGTTCGGGGGCGGGGCGGCTTACTTGCCGCCCGCCTTGCCCGCCTTGCGGCGGATCACCTCGCCCTGGTACTTCACGCCCTTGCCCTTGTACGGCTCGGGCGGGCGCAGCGACCGGATCTCGGCCGCCACCTGCCCCACCACTTCCTTGTTGGTCCCGGAAACCTCGACCACGGTGGGGGTGGCCGCCCGCAGGGTGATGCCCTCGGGGGCCTTGTACTCGATCGGGTGGCTGTACCCCAGCGAGAGCGTCAGCCCGAAGGGCTTGGTCTCGGCGCGGTAGCCCACGCCCACGATCTCCAGCGTCTTGGTGAACCCGGTGGTCACCCCGTCGATCATGTTGGCCACCAGCGTGCGGCTGAGGCCGTGCAGCGCCCGGAAGCGCGGCTCGTCGGAGGGGCGCTCCACCAGGATCTCGCCGTCCTGCCGGCGCACGATCACGTCGGAGTGCAGGGTGCGAGAAAGCTCGCCCCGGGGACCCTTCACGGATACGGTGTTGCCATCGATGGTCACGTCCACGCCCGCGGGGACGGGGATCGGCCTTCTTCCAATTCGCGACATGTCGTCCCCCTTACCAGACGTAGGCGAGAACTTCGCCGCCCACCTTGGCCGCGCGGGCGTCGCGATCGGTCATCACGCCGCGCGAGGTGGAAAGCAGCGCCATCCCCAGCCCGTTGCGGACCCGGGGGATTTCCTCGACGCCCACGTACTTGCGCAGCCCCGGCTTGCTCACCCGGCGAAGCTCGCGGATGATGGGCCGGTCCTGGTAGTACTTCAGGTACAGCCGAAGCTGGCCGAAGCGGCCGTCGTCCAGGACCTTGTAGTCGTGGATGTAGTGGTTTTCCTTGAGAAGGCGCGCAACTTCCACCTTCAGCTTGGAGACCGGCATGTCCACCCGGCGGTGACGCGCCATCTGCGCGTTCCGGATGCGGGTGAGCATGTCGGCGATCGGATCGGTAAGCATGCTCGTTCAGCTCCTCTAGTATCCGCCACGCGGTTCCGCGCGCCGGACTTGAAGGAAAGAGGTTTTTCAAAAAGGCGAAGCCCTAACGATAACCAGACGCGGGCACACCCGTCAACCGCTCGCGGGGAGCAGCCGATCGGGTGTGCCGTTGCGCCTGGCGCCCGCGGGCGCCGCCGGGGGTGCTACCAGCTGGCCTTGCGCACGCCGGGAATCTCGCCGCGCAGCGCCTGCTCGCGGAAGCAGATGCGGCACAGTCCGAACTTGCGCAGGAAGGCGCGGGGGCGTCCGCAGCGGTTGCAGCGGTTGTAGCCACGCACGCCGTACTTCGGCTTGCGGTTGCTCTTTTCGATCAGGGCCTTGCGTGCCATCTCTGTTCCCTGGTTAGGCCGCGGCGGCGTTTACGATGACCGGGCTCTCGCCGCGGAAGGGCATCCCCAGCTCGCGCAGCAGCGCCAGCGCCTGGTCGTCCTTGGTGGTGGACGTCACGATGGTGATGTCCATCCCGTGCACCTGGTCGACCTTGTCGTAGTCGATCTCCGGAAAGATCAGCTGCTCCTTGACACCCATGGTGTAGTTGCCCCGCCCGTCGAACGAGCGCGTGCTCACCCCGCGGAAGTCGCGGATGCGCGGCATGGCCACGTTCACCAGCCGGTCGAGGAACTCCCACATCCGGTCGCGGCGCAGCGTCACCGACGCGCCCACCGGCTGGTTCTCGCGCAGGCCGAAGTTGCTGATGGCCTTCTTGGCCCGGGTGACCACGGCCTTCTGGCCGGTGATCTGCCCGATCTCGCCCACGACGCTTTCCAGCAGCTTGGGGTTCTTGCTGGCTTCGCCCAGTCCCACGTTGATGACGATCTTTTCCAGCCCCGGGATCTGCATGGGGCTGCTGAACCCGAAGTCCTGGTGCAGCTTGGGCCGGACCGACTCTTCGTAGTAGCGCTGGAGGCGCGGCTTCTCGTTCGCCATTGTCGTTCTTCTTTCGTTCCGTATCCCCCCGCGCCCGAGCGGCCGGGAGGGCGGTCACGAGTGTTCCGCCCGGCGAAGTGCCGGGCGGACCCCTCACTCCGTCCGTGTCAGGCCCGCGGGATCACGCGGCCCGACTTGGCGGCCACGCGCTCGCGCCGGCCGTCCTCGCCCGCCTGGCTGCGGAGCCGCGTGGGCTCGCCGCTCGCCGGGTCCAGCAGCATGACGTTGCTGGCGTGGATGGGCGCCTCGAACTCCACGATACCGCCCTCGGGGTTGGTCTGCGAAGGCTTCATGTGGCGCTTGCGCATGTTCAGCCCCTCGATGACCACGCGGTTCTTCTCGGGCTCCACGCGCAAAACGGTGCCCTGCTTCCCCTTGTTGGCGCCCGAGATCACCTGCACCGTGTCGCCCTTGCGGATCTTCAGCCCGGCCATCAGAGCACCTCCGGGGCCAGCGACACGATCTTCATGTAGCGCTTGTCGCGCAGCTCGCGGGCAACCGGCCCGAAGATCCGGGTGGCGCGGGGCTCGCCCGCGTCGTTGATGATGACCGCCGCGTTCTCGTCGAACCGGATGTACGAGCCGTCCTTGCGGCGGACGTTGCGGGTGGTGCGCACCACGACCGCCTTGGCCACGTCGCCCTTCTTGACGGTGCCGTCGGGGAGCGCGTCCTTCACGGCCACGACGATGCGGTCGCCGACCGAGGCGTAGCGGCGCTTGGACCCGCCCAGCACGCGGATCACCAGCGCCTTCTTGGCGCCGGAGTTGTCCGCGATGCGAACGATGGATTCCTGCTGCAGCATTCTGCTCTCCTAGGTCCTCAGCGGGCCCGCTCGATGAGCTCCGAAACGCGCCAGCGCTTCAGCTTGCTCAGGGGGCGCGTCTCGGTGATGAGCACCACGTCGCCCGTGTGGTACTCGTTGTTCTCGTCGTGCGCGTGGTACTTCTTGGTGCGCGTCACCTGCTTGCCGTACAGCGGGTGCGAGTACCGGCGCTCCACCTTCACCACCACCGTCTTGTCCATCTTGTCGGACACGATGACGCCGGTGCGGGTCTTGCGGCGCCCGCGCTCTTCCTGCTGGCCCGCGGCCTGGGTGTTCTCGGCCATTTAGCGACCCTCCTTCAGGTCACGCTCGCGCTGCGCCGTCTTCAGGCGCGCGATGTCGCGGCGAATGGTGCGCAGCAGCGTGGGGTTTTCCAGCTGCTGGGTGGCGGAGCGGAAGCGCAGCCGGAACCGCTCTTCCTGGAGCTGCTCGATGCGCTCGGCGATCTCCTGGACCGTCAGCTCGCGGATCTCGGAACCCTTCACGCCTCACCTCCCTCGGCTGCGGCCTCGACGGGCGCCGCGGTCTTCTCGCGGACGATGAACTTGCACTTCACCGGGAGCTTGGCCGCGGCCAGCTCCATGGCGCGCTTGGCCACCTCGGGCGCCACGCCTTCCAGCTCGAACATGATGCGCCCGGGCTTGACCACGGCCACCCACGCCTCGGGGTTGCCCTTGCCCTTGCCCATGCGCACTTCGAGGGGCTTCTTGGTGATGGACTTGGCCGGGAAGATCCGGATCCACACCTTGCCGCCGCGCTTGATGTGGCGCGTCATGGCGATACGGGCGGCCTCGATGGTCCGGTTGGTGATCCAGCCGGGCTCCAAGGCCTGCAGGCCGTAGTCGCCGAACGCCACGTAGTTGCCGCGCGTGGCCTTGCCACGCATGCGGCCCTTCATCTGCTTGCGGTACTTGACTCTCTTGGGAGCGAGCATCTTGACGTCTCCTTACGCGTCGGTCGAGTAGGTCCGGCCGCGCCGGTTCTCGACCACTTCGCCCTTGAACACCCACACCTTCACGCCGATGGTGCCGTACGTGGTCCGGGCGGTGGACTGCGCGTAGTCGATGTCGGCGCGCAGCGTCTGGAGCGGAATCCGCCCCTCCTTGTAGCCCTCAGTGCGGGCGATCTCGGCGCCGTTCAGGCGGCCGGCCAGCTGCACCTTGATGCCCTCGGCGCCGGCGCGCATGGCGTTCTGCACCGCGCGCTTCATGGCGCGGCGGAACGAAACGCGCTGGACCAGCTGGTGCGCGATGCTGTCGCCGATGAGCTGGGCGTCCACCTCGGGGCGCTTCACCTCTTCGACGTTGATCGCCACCTCGTTGCCCGGCGACAGGCGCGACAGCTCGTCACGGAGCTTGTCGACCTCGCTGCCGCCCTTGCCGATCACCACGCCCGGACGGGCGGTGTGAAGGGTGACGATGGTCTTCCCCGGCTTGCGCTCGATCTCCACCTCGGAGATGCTGGCGTGGCCCAGGCGCTGGTGCAGGTACTTGCGGATGGTCTCGTCCTCGGCCAGCAGCTGCGGAAAGTTGCGCTCGGCGTACCAGCGCGACTTCCAGTTCGCCACGATCCCCAGTCGAAACCCTCTCGGATGTGTCTTCTGTCCCACGGCGTTACTCCTTGCGGTCGACGATGATCGTGACGTGGCTGGTTCGCTTCATGATCGGCGTCGCGCGCCCCATGGCGCGCGGGCTGAACCGCTTCAGCGTCCGGCCCTCGTCGACGTAGACCTCCCGGACCACAAGGTCGTCCACGTCGAGGAACGACCCGGCGGCCTCCGCCTTCTGGGTGGCGTTGGCCACGGCGGAGCGCAGGGTCTTCTCGACGGGCGTGGTGGCCGCCTTCTTCGAGAACTTCAGGATGGAGTAGGCCTCGTTTACACCGCGTCCGCGGATCAGGTCCACAACCATACGCATCTTGCGGGGGCTCATCCCCACGGAGCGGGCGATAGCGCGAGCTTCCATTTTTATGATCCTTTCTCGCGCTTAGCGCGCCTTGGCGCGCTTGTCGACCAGCTTGCCCCCGTGCCCCTTGAAGGTGCGGGTGGGGGCGAACTCGCCGAGCTTGTGCCCGACCATGTTCTCGGTGAGGTACACCGGGATGAACTTGTTGCCGTTGTGCACGGCCAGCGTGTGCCCGATGAATTCCGGGGTGATGGTCGAGGCGCGCGACCAGGTCTTCACGACCCGCTTTTCGCTGCGCTCGTTCATCCCGCGGACCTTCTTCAGGAGGCTCTCCTCTACGAAGGGCCCCTTCTTCAGACTCCTCGGCATTTCCGATGTCCTTCTTCGCTCTTAGTCCCGTTTCCCCCGGCGCCTGTGCCGGGGGCGGAGTCCACGTGCGGGGGTGTCCCGCAGTGGTGGACGCGCCTGGGTGGTGAACCGCGAGTACCAGGTGCCTGGTACCAAGTGCCGGGCGAACCTGGCACCTGGTACTGGGCACCAGGCACTTTTACTTCGTCGCCCGGCCGCGCTTGCGGCCGCGGACGATCAGACGGGTCGAGGCCTTCTTGTGCTTGCGCGTCTTGATGCCCTCGCCCTTGCCCCACGGCGACACCGGGGGGCGTCCGCCGGAGGTCTTGCCCTCGCCGCCGCCCATCGGGTGGTCGACGGGGTTCATGGCAACACCGCGCACCTTGGGGCGCTTGCCCCGCCAGCGGTTGGCGCCCGCCTTGCCGATGGACTGCTTCTCGTGGTCGACGTTGCCCACCTGGCCCACGGTGGCCATGCACTCGCGGCGCACCAGGCGCACCTCGGTGCTGGGCATGCGCAGCGTCACGTGCTCGCCTTCCTTGGCCACCACCTGCACGCCGGCGCCCGCCGAGCGGGCCATCTGGCCGCCCTTGCCGGCGCGGAGCTCCACGTTGTGCACCGTGGTGCCCAGCGGGATCTCGGCCAGCGGCAGCGCGTTGCCCACGCGGATGTCGGAGCCGGGCCCCTGCTCCACGCGGTCGCCGTCCTTGAGCCCGCGGGGGGCCAGGATGTAGCGGCGCTCGCCGTCTTCGTAGATCACCAGCGCGATGTTGGCGCTGCGGTTGGGATCGTACTCGATGCGCTCCACCTTGCCCGGGATGCCGGGCTTGTTGCGCTTGAAGTCGATCACCCGGTAGATCCGCTTGTGCCCGCCGCCGCGGCGGCGGCTGGTCACGTGGCCGTGGTGGTTGCGTCCACCCGACTTCGTGATGCTTTCGGTCAGGTTCTTCTCGGGGCGGCCCTGGTGGGTCACCTCGGCGAAGTCGCTGATGGCGCGAAAGCGCGTGCCGGCGGTCATGGGCCGGAACTGCTTGGTCGGCATGTTACACTCCCTCGAAGATCTCGATCGAGTCGCCCTCGACCAGCGTGACCACGGCCTTCTTCCAGGCGGCCTTGCGGCCCATGAACTTGCCCATGCGCTTTTCCTTGCCGGCATAGCGCATGGTGCGGACGGCCTTGACCTTCACGTTGAACTGCTTCTCGATCGCGCCGGCGATCTCGACCTTGTTGGCGTCGTTGGCCACCACGAAGCTGTACGCCCCGTGCTGGTCGAGCTGCTGGTGGCTCTTTTCGGTCACCAGCGGCTTGACGAGGATCTGACTGACGTTACGCATGTGCCACTTCCTCCTGGGCGCCGCGCGCCGCCTCGAGAGCTCCCTGCTCGATGATCACCTGGCGCGCCTTCATCACGTCGTACGGCGACGCCTGCGCGAAGGGAAGCACCTCGACGTTCTGCAGGTTGCGGAACGAGCGGAACACCGTTTCGCTGTTGCCGTGCGTGAGCACCAGGACGCGCTTGGCGTCGGCGACGCCCATGCGGCCCAGCAGCGACACCGCCTCGCGGGTCTTGGGCGCGTCGAAGCCGAAGCGCTCGATGACCGTGATCTCGCCGTTGTTGGCGCGCTGGTTGAACGCCGAGCGGCGGGCCAGCGCCTTGACCTTGCGCGGCACGTCCTGCTGGTACGAACGCGGGTGCGGACCGAAGACGATGCCGCCGCCGCGCCAGTGCGGCGCCCGCATGGTGCCCTGGCGGGCCCGGCCGGTGCCCTTCTGGCGCCACGGCTTGCGGTTGCCGCCCGAAACGTCGGCGCGCGTCTTGGTGCTGGCGTTGCCCTGGCGCTTGTTGGCCAGGTGCGCCTTGATCACCGCGTGAAGGACGGCCTCGTTGACGATGCCGTCGAAAAGCTCCTCGGGGAGCTGGAACGCCTCGCCCGGCTCGCCGGCGGCGTTGAAAAAGCGTGCAGTTGCCATGGTATCCGGGCTCCCTTTACTGGCGGGTGACGTACACGACGCCGTTGATCGGCCCCGGCACGGCACCACGCACGTACAGCAGGTTGCGCTCGGCGTCGATCTTGGCGACCAGCAGGTTGCGCACGGTCTGCTGCGCGTTGCCCATGTGGCCCGGCATGCGCTTGCCTTTGATCACGCGGGACGGGTTGGTGCCCGCGCCGATGGAGCCGGGGGCGCGGTGCACGCGGGTAGCGCCGTGCGAGGCGCGTCCGCCGCCGAAGCCGTGGCGCTTGACGACGCCCTGGAAGCCGCGGCCCTTGGTGACGCCCGTCACCTTGACGCGGATGCCGCGGGCGAAGCCGTCGACGGTGACGCTTTCGCCCACCGCCGGCGCCTGGTCGAAGCGGAACTCCTTGAGCACCGCCGGGGCGGCCTCGAGGCCGGCCTTGCTGGCGTGGCCCTTCTCGGCGCCGGTGGCGCGCGAGGCCTTCTTGGCACCGAAGCCGAGCTGAACGGCCGCGTAGCCGTCCTTCTCGTCGGTGCGAACCTGCACGACGGGGCAGGGCCCCGCCTCGATGACGGTCACGGGCACGACGGCGCCGGACTCGTCGAAGATCTGGGTCATCCCCAGCTTGCGTCCGATGATTCCCGACATCTCGTCCTCCTCAGTCCACCTTGATCTCGACGTCCACACCAGCCGGCAAGTCCAGCTTGGTGAGGGCGTCGACGGTCTGCGGGCGAGAATCGAGGATGTCGATGACACGCTTGTGCGTCTTCAGCTCGAACTGCTCGCGGCTCTTCTTGTCCACGTGCGGCGACCGCAGGACGGTCCACCGCTGGATCCGCGTGGGGAGCGGGATGGGGCCGCTGATGCGGGCGCCCGTCTTCTCCGCCGTGCGGACGATGTCGGCCGTGGTCTGATCGATCACCGCGTGATCGAAGCCCTTCAGCCGGATGCGAATCTTGCCTGCCATATCTTTCTGGAGGTCGGTTGACGGTTCCGTTACAGCCCGGGGTGCGGAAACACGGCATGCGGGAGCGTCGTTCGACGCTCCCGCTGCGCATCCGCCAACCGGCTCAGTCCAGGATTTCGGTGACGACGCCGGCGCCGACGGTGCGGCCGCCCTCGCGGATGGCGAAGCGAAGCTCCTTCTCCATCGCGATCGGCGTGATCAGCTCCACCGACATCTGCACGTTGTCGCCCGGCATCACCATCTCCACACCCTCGGGGAGGTTGGCGGTGCCCGTCACGTCCGTCGTGCGGAAGTAGAACTGCGGGCGGTACCCGTTGAAG
>NZ_DASVSF010000029.1 GCF_036388275.1 Longimicrobium sp. | reverse complement strand
GACGCAGGAGTGTGTGGCTTCTACGCACCGGAATGCGCGCTACTCCATCTCCTGCGTAGACGCAGATGAGGGCTAAACCCCTGCTGCCACCTTGGTTTCGTGCGGCCCTGGCCCGATACAAAGATGTGGGTAATGGGTAGCGCAAGCGGGAGAGGGGGAGAATTCGAGCGCGCTTCGGCTGGTGTGATGCACTCGTCCCGCCCGCCTCACCTCATCTTGGAGACGTGCGGGTCGCCGGCCACCCAGAAGCGCAGCGGCCAATCCGCCGCGCGGGTGATTCCGATCCGCGGACCGATGGCGACTTCGGTGTCGGACACCGTGCGGCCGGGTGCGATCCACAGCGGCGGCGCGTTCATCGGGTGGCGGTTCAGGGCCGCGTCCACGCCCAGCGCGCGGGCCAGGTTCCCCGGCCCCCGTAGCAGGTCCCGGTCCGGACGGCCCGGGCGGCGGGCGCGCATCGCCTCCCCACCCTCGATGGGGCGCGCGGCGCGCAGCAGCACCGCCGCGCCGAATCCCTCGACGCCGGTCACCACATTGAGGCACCAGTGCACCCCGTAGATCAGGTACACGTACGCCGTCCCCGCCGGGCCGAACATCGCGTCGTTGCGCGCCGTCCGCCCGAAGCGCGCGGCGGCGTGCGACGCGTCGTCCTCTGGGCCGACGTACGCCTCGGTTTCCACGATCTCGCACAGGCACCGCTCGCCGCCGACCTCCGAGACCAGGAGCGCTCCCAGCAGCTCGCGCGCGACGATCTCCGCCGGGCGATCGCAGAAGGAGGCCGGCAGCGGCGCGGGCTCCACATGCGGCGAGCGCCGCGCCCGGACGGGTCCGGACGCGGCGCTCGCTCGTGGATCAGGGCTCACTCGGCGTCGCCGCCGTTCGCCCGCCCGGTGCGGCTGCGGCCCCGTCCACCCCGGCGGCGTGGGCGGCGTGCGGCACCTTCGCCGCCTCCCTCCCCCTCCGCTCCACCGGCATCCTCCACCGGCGCGGGCGCCGGCTCGGGTGCGTCGGCTTCGGCCGATGCCGGTGCCGCGGCTGCGCGGCCACGGCCCCGCCCACGACGTCCTCCGGCGGCCGGCTCGGAAGCCGGCGCGTCGTCAGCCGGCGCATCAGCCACCGGAGCGGCGGCGGGCGCATCCGACGCCGGGGCGGCATCCGCACTCGCACGTGCGCCACGGCTACGGCGCGGCCGCGCCGGGCGGTCGGCCGAGGGTTCTGCCGCGGGCTCCGCGGCGGGAGCTTCAGGCTCCGCAGCGGGAGCCGGCGGGGCTTCGGCCGCGGGGGCCTCCGCTTCCGCACCCGCATCGCCGCCGGCGTCGCCACCGGTGCGCGCGCGGCCGCGTCCACGTCCGCCACGGCTCCGGCGGGGGCGGGCGGGCTGGTCGCCTTCCAGCGGAGCAAGCTCCGTCGTGGCCTCACCCATCAGCGTCGGATCGGTGTCGCCCACCACTTCCTCGGCCTGGGCCGCGGTGGCGGGCTCCGCCTCACCAGCCGGCGCGTCGCCCGTGCCCGCGTCGCCTACCAGGGTAGGATCGGTGTCGCCGATCACCTCGTCGGCCTGCGCTGCGGACGACGACTCGCGTCCGCGCCCACGCCCACCGCGCCGCCCACGCGAGCGGCCCCGCGCCGGCGGCTCGTCGCCACCCACGTCGGGTGTCACCGCGTCGCCCAGCAGCGTGGGATCGGTGTCTCCCACCACCTCTTCCGCCACGGCCGGGACGGACTCGTCCGCGACCGGGGCAGTTTCCTCGGCCGCCGCAGCCTCGACGGGTGCCGGGCCGATGTGCTGCTCGCGTTCCGCCGCCCACTGCTCCAGCAGCGGACGCGCCTTGCGGGCGCCCAGCAGCTCGCGGACGGCGTCGGGGTTCTCGTCCAGCGTGCGCCAGACATCGGCCCCGTAGGCGTCTGCCAGCGCTTCGCCGGTCGCGCGGCCCACGAAGTTGTACGACGACACGTGCTGCACCACGGCGTCACGACCGGTCGGCAGCGTGAACGTGGTCGCCGCCTGCGGAGCGGCTTCGGCCGGTGCCTCTGCCGCGGGCTGCGCGGCGGCGGGCTGCTCCGGCTCGGGCTGCGGCGCGGGCGCCGCGTCGGCGGGACGCGCGGCCGACGACGGAATCCCCTGGCCCGGAAGCAGCGGCGGCGGGCCCGACGGCTCGGCGGCGAAGCGGCCCCCACGGCCGCCCCGGCGCGCACGGATGCCCACGGCGCCCGCGCTGGTGGACGAGCCGCGGTTGGCGATGCTCGCCGGATCACCCAGCTGCGCGGTGGGGACGGTGGGCTGGCGGTGCTCGATGAGCGCGCCGTCGTCCATCTCCTGGATGGCGGCGGCCGGCGTCATCTCCGGCAGGTCAGCCGCGACGGACGGCGGTGCGGCATCGGCACGGGGAGCCTCCACCGGCGCGATGTCACCGCCAGCGCCGGCCACCTGGCCGGGGAGGAACGGCGGCGGGCCGGAGGGGGCGCCGCGCCGTCCGCGTCCACGCCCACCACGGCCGTCGCGTCCCTCGCGGGGCGCCAGGCTGGCGGGATCGTCGGACGCCGGGCCGGCCGTGGTGTCGGCGGCCTGGGAGGACGGCGCGCCAGCGGTCAGCACTGGCGCGGGAAGGCGCATGCCGCCGGACGAGGGAAGCAGCACCTCGTATCCGCCGTCATCCTGGCGGCGGACGTCGACCACCTGGTCCTCGTGCGCCTGGCGGAGGAAGCGGCTGAACTTGCTGAAGCCCAGCGAGTGCTCGTCGAAGCCCGGCTGCAGCTCCATCATGCGGCGCTTCAGGTCGCCGTCGCGCACGGTGGACCCCGGACGCGCCATCTGCCGGACCGTGTGCTGAAGCAGGGCGTACGCGTTGCGGAGCGGATCGACGTCCGCGGCCGGGGCCTCCGGCGCGGGGCGCGAGGGGCGCTCGGCGCGGGGCCGCTCGGCCGCGCGCGGCTCGTCGGCGGCTGGCGCCTCGGCGGCGGCCTCGAACGGCGCGGGCGCCTCGGCGAAGAACTCGGCCGGCGCAGGCGCGTCCGTGGCCGGGGCGTCGGCGAAGGAAGGCTCGAACGCGGCCGGCGGGGCGGCGTCCAGGTCTACCTCGATCTCCAGCGGCGTCTCGTAGCTGCGCGGGCGCTCGCGCTCGCGGTCCCGTTCGCGGTCGCGCCCGCGGTAGCGGTCGCGGAAGCCGCTGCGTCCACGGTCGCGGCCACGATCGCGGTCGCGCCCACCCTCGCGGTCGGCTTCTTCGCGCTGGCGCTCGCGGCGCGGCTCGTCGAAGGGCGTCTGCGGCTCGTCGCCAGGCTGCGGGGGAACGATCTCCCACTGCCCCTCGTTGTCCTTGCGCAGGCGCACCAGCCCGCGCGACTGGGCGTCGGTGATGAACTTGCTGAACTTGCTGTACCCCAGGTCCTTTTCGCTGAAGCCGGGGTCCAGGTCGATCATCACCTGCTTCAGCCGGTCCACCCGCATCACGTCGCGGTTGCGCACCATCTGGCGCGCGGCCTTCGTCACCAGCTCCCACGGGTCTTCGCGCACGCCGGTGTCGTCCTGCGCGCGGGTGAGGCCGGAAAGGTTGTGGTACGAATAGTATTCGTCGCAGTTCTGGATCAGCAGGTCGCTGGCCGACTCGCGCATCCCCACGCCGATCACGTACTTGCCGTACTCCTTGAGCTTCATCACGCAGCTCGAGAAGTCGGAGTCGCCCGTCAGCAGGATGAAGGTGCCGATCTCCGGCCGCATGAACGCCAGCTCGATGGCGTCTACCGCCATGCGAAGGTCCGTGGCGTTCTTCTTGGAGGTGCCGTAGGCGGGGGCGAAGATCAGGTCGACGGAGGCTTCCGTCAGGGGAACGACCGACTGGGGGTAGCGGCGCCAGTCGGCGTAGGCGCGGCGCACCGCCACCTTGCCGCGGAACACGTCGGAATCCAGCATCGCCTTGAGCTCCTTGCCCAGGTCGGTGCGGATGTTCATGGTGACGTTGTCGAAGTCGATCAGCAGGGCCGCGCTGCGGCCGCTGGGCATGCCCGCCGAAGTGGGCACGCGGGTGGAAACGTTGTTCATGTCTCGTCAGTCCGTCGTTTGCGTTGTGCCGACGAGACCCCTTTTCCTCGGGGGGGAGCCAGCGCGGGGGCACGAAGCGCGAAAGTACGAAAGCGGGAACCGGGGCTGGGGTTCCGTACACTTTCGTACTCGGGCGCCGCGTACTTCCGCACTCCCCGCCGATGGCGAAAGGAGCCTCGAAGCGTCTTGTTTCATCACCGCCGGCTGCTCTCCTCGGCGTTGATCATCCGCGCGAGCTCCACCCGGCGCACCTTGCCGCTTCCCGTCAGGGGAAAGCCGTCCAGGAAGCGCACGAGGTCGGGAACCTTGTAGTCCGCCAGCACCTCGCGGCAGAAATCGCGGATTTCCTCACCCGTCACGATGGCGCCCTCGACGGGGACGATGCAGGCGCATGCCTTTTCGCCCAGGATCTCGTCGGGAAGGCCCACCACCGCCACGTCGAGCACCGCGGGGTGCGCGTGCAGCCGGTCCTCTACCTCGCGCGGGTACACGTTGAACCCGCCGCGGATGATCATTTCCTTGCGGCGGCCGATCAGGTGAACGTAGCCCTCCTCGTCCACCATCCCCAGGTCGCCGGTCAAAAAGAACCCGTCGGGCGTAAACACCTGGGCCGTCTCGCCGGGCTGCCGGTAGTACCCCTGCATGACACCCGGCCCCTTGATGGCCACCTCGCCCACCGACTCCACCGGAAGAACCGAGCCGTCGGCGTCGATCACCCGCACCTGGGTCCCGTCCAGCGGGCGTCCCACGGTGGCGATCTGCTTGCCGCGCGGGTCATCGGGGGTGTTGACGGACACCGTGTTGCCGGTTTCCGTCATCCCGTATCCCACGCGAATCCCCGGCACCAGGTCCCGCATGATGCGCTGCGCCAGCTCTTCCGTCACCGGCGCGCCGGCCACGATGCCCGTGCGCAGCGACGAGAGGTTCCGCGAGGCGCGGGTGGGCTCGTTGAGCGCCAGGATGAAGTTGGTGGGCACGCCGTGGATGACCGTCACCCCCTCGCGCTCCACGGTCGCCAGCGCCTCGGCGGGGGCAAGCCCCTCGTCCAGCACCAGCGAGGCGCCTGCCGCCATCGTGCCCAGCACCCCGGTGCCGATGCCGAACACGTTGAAGAGCGTGTTGACCCCGAACACCACGTCGTCGGCCGTCAATCCGATGGCCTCGGCCGTGGTGGCGGCGTTGGACATCAGGTTCTCGTGCGTGAGCGCCACCCCCTTGGGCTTGCCCATGGTGCCCGAGGTGTAGACGATGGCGAACAGCGCATCGGACGGTCCCTCCCACCGGGGGAACGGCCGCCCCTCGCCGCTGGACACCAGGTCTTCGAACTGGTGGATGCGGTCGTCGTACCAGAGGTCTTCCTTGCCCACCGACAGCACGTACTGAAGGTCGGGGAGCACGCCCAGGAACTGCTCGAAGCGCGCCAGGTAGTCGATACCCCCCCAGTTTTCGGCCGTGACCACGGCCACCGACTCGGAGTGGCGCAGCGCGTACTGCAACTCCGGCGGCGTGAAGCGCGGGTTCAGCGGCACGATCACCGCGCCCAGCTTGGCCGCGGCAAAGGCGCTGACGACGAACTCGGGCCAGTTGGGAAGGGTGAGGGCGATGCGGTCGCCAGCTTCGATGCCCAGCTCGTGCAGGGCGGACGCCAGCGCGGCGGCCTGCTGGTCGACCTGTCCGTACGTAAGCCGCTGCTCGCCGAACGCAACGAAAGGCCGCGTCGGGTGCTCCCGCGCGCGGAGCTCCAGGCTCTCCGCGAGCGTGAGACCACGAAAGCGGTCGCGTAGCGTCATGTAGCCTCTAGTGCGGGTGCTCCATCCTGTGCCGACGGGCAGAAACATAACTGGGGGTTCAGGGTGCGTCAAACGAAGGGGGTTGCGGGGTTTTCGGCGGCTGCCGGCCATTGCCGGGGGTCACAACGGTAACTACGGTAACAACGGTCACAGCACGCATTTCCGGTCCGTGCGGCCGTCGCGGTTTTCAGTAGTGACCTTTGTTACCGTACTGACCGTAGTTACTGTAGTTACCGGCCCGTCTCCCTTCCCTACCCCCGCCCCCACCGGCTATCTTCCGCCCTCCACCACAGCGTTCTCAGCAGGTTCGCCGAGCAAGCCTTGCAACCGATTCCCGAGTACCTCCGCGGGCTCAATCCCGAGCAGCGCCACGCCGCGCTCGCCACCGAGGGGCCCGTCCTGGTCCTGGCCGGCGCGGGCTCGGGCAAAACCAGCATGCTCGTGCACCGGATCGCCTACATGATCCGCGACCGGGGCATCAATCCCAAGCAGATCCTGGCCGTCACCTTCACCAACAAGGCCGCCACGGAGATGCGCGAGCGTGTCGCCCGGATGGTGGGGAAGGAGGCCAGGGGCGTCCTCCTCTCCACCTTCCACTCCCTGGGCGCGCGGCTGCTGCGCGACTACGGCGACCGCATCGGCCTGCCCAAGGATTTCTCCATCTATCCCACGGGAGACCAGGCGCAGGCCGTCAAGCGCATCATGGCCGAGGAGGTGCACATCAGCGCCACCGTCGGGGAGGATTCGTTCGATCCCAAGCGCGTGCTCTTCGCCATCTCCGACTGGAAGAACCGCCTGGTCACCCCGCCCGAGGCCGCGCGCGAGGTGGCGGAGGGGCGGATGAAGAACGACCGCAACGACGACTACGCCGTCCTCGCGGCCGACATCTACCCGCGGTACGAGGCCACCCTGCGCGCCGCGGGAGCGTGCGATTTCGACGACCTGCTGGTGCTTCCCGTGCAGCTGCTGCGCGACCATCCCGACGTTCGCGAGCGGCTGTGGAAGCGCTGGCGGTACGTGATGATCGACGAGTACCAGGACACCAACGGCGCCCAGTTCGAGGTGGCCCGCATGATGGCCGGTCCGCTGAAGAACCTGTGCGTGGTGGGCGACGACGACCAGTCCATCTACGCCTGGCGCGGCGCCGACGTGCGGAACATCCTGGACTTCGAGAACCACTTTCCCGGCGCGCAGGTGGTGCTGCTGGAAGAGAACTACCGCTCCACGCAGCGCATCCTCGACGCGGCCAACGGGGTGATCGCCAACAACTCGTCGCGCCGCCCCAAGCGGCTGCGCACGGGGAACGGCCCCGGCCCCAAGATCGACTACTGGTCGTTCAACGAGACGAGCGGAAAGACGTCGGAGGAACTGGAATCGGAGATGGTGGCCCGCGAGATCGGCGTGCGCCGCTTCGCCGAAAAGCTGAAGTGGGCCGACTTCGCGGTGCTCTATCGCACGAACCTGCAGAGCAAGCCCTTCGAAGAAGCGCTGCGGGCGGCCAACATCCCCTACCGCGTGGTCGGCGGGCAGTCGTTCTTCGACCGCAAGGAGGTGGCGGACCTGGTGGCCTACCTTCGCGTGATCCTCAACCCGCGCGACGAGGTTTCGCTCCGCCGCATCATCAACTACCCCGGCCGCGGCATCGGGCGCACGACCATCATGAAGCTGGTCGACGCTTCGCGCGCCGCGCACGAGCCGCTGTACGAAACGCTCAAGCGGGTGGGCGAGGTCGACGGGATCAACCGCGGCACGACAGAGGCGGTGCGGTCGTTCGTGGAGATGATGGAGGAGCTGCGGATGGAGTTCCAGTCCACGCAAGCCGCCATCGACCACGGGCTTACGACGCAGCGGTCGCTGTTCGGCTTTACGCAGGAGATGGTGAAGCGCCTGCGGCTGGAAGAGGCGGTACGCGCGGACAATTCCAAGAGCGAGCGCGCGGCTGCGGTGCGGGTGGACATCCTCCGCGAGTTCGTGGGATCGATCCAGCGGTTCGAGGAGCGCACCTGGGCCGACCGCCCTCCCCCGGACGACGAGGACGACTGGAACCCGCCGGCGATGCGCGCCTTTTTGGAGCGCGTGTCGCTGACGGACGAGGACGACCGCAAGGACAAGGAGGACGAGGCTCCCGACCAGGTGACGCTGCTGACCATGCACAGCGCCAAGGGGCTGGAGTTCACCCACGTCTTCATCGTGGGTCTGGAGGAGGAAATCCTGCCGCACTCGCGCAGCGTGAAGAGCTCGGCGGCGGCGGAAGCCGACGCGGAGGAGAACTGGCAGACCTGGGAGGCGAACGGGGGCGGCGACCCCATTGCGGAGGAGCGCCGCCTGTTCTACGTGGGAATCACGCGGGCACGGCACCGGCTTACGCTGTCCGGCTGCGCCACCCGCCGACAGCGTGGCGACCTGATCGTCCGCAAGCCGTCGCGCTTCCTGGCCGAGATCCCTGCCGAGCTGCTGGACCAGAAGACGCCGGGCGCCACCACCTCGCTCTCGCCGGAGGAAAGCAAGTCGTTCCGTGCGAACGTGATGGCGGACCTCCGCAAGCAGCTGGCGGGGGGATGAACGGCGGTGGGCGAGGCGCGCCGCGGCGAGGAAGGTCGCCTTAGCACCGAGCCCCTGTCATCCAGAGGCGCAAGCGCACCAAACCGGCCCGCACTCCACCCTCTGCGCGCCGTCGGATCTAGCCGAGGATACTTCGAGACTGGGGCGCGGCAGCGGTCACCAAAGCCCAGGCCTCGGCTCTGCTGGGGCGGATGAATCCGCGGCAACAAAGGCCCAAAGTCCGCCTTCGCGGACTGCACCCGATGGCTGGGTGCGCGTGGCCAGCGCATGCGCATTCGAAGTCTCCCCTCTCCGCACGTAGTTTGTGCGGGGAGGGGTCGGGGGAGGGGCCTCCCGCGGCATGCGCGACAGCCGGTCTGATACGTTTTTGCCGAAATCCCCCGAGCTGCTGCCTGATAATCAATGGGAGGTAGCGATGAGGATCGTAGATATTAGCGAAGCGAAAACCCACCTCGACCGCCTCGTAGAAGAAGCAGCGCGCGGAGAGGCGTTCGTTATTGCCGTGGCGGGTACGCCGATGGTGAAGGTTACGGCGATTGAGTCACCCAGCCGCACCGGCCAGCGTCGTCTTGGGTTTCTCGAGGGGCGGATTCGCGTCCCTGACGACTTCGATCAGATAGGGCGCGAGGTGATCGACGATTGGTTTCGCGGGTGACCTCTGATTCGCGATATCTGAATGCGATGCGGTCAACGGTTCGTCCATGGACGGCTTCTTTGTGTTTCCCAGGCGACGGCACCGAGGCCGAGGCATTGGTGACCGCTACCGCGCCCGGCGGAAAGGCATCCGCGGTTAGATCCTTCGCCCCGCGAGCCTCGGTTTGCGGGCAGGTACGGTGCACCTGGGGCTGAATAGAAAAAGTCCAATTCGTCCAAATTCCAAACGGCGCCCGCGAACCTCTTTTCATTCCTCAGGGTCGGCCGCAGGACGGTGACAGACTCAGGATGACAGGCTGTTGCGCGTCAAAGACTTGGATGCGCTCCTCCCCCTGAAGTGTACCCCCTCTCCCACGCTGTTTGTGGCGCTGTTTGTGGGAGAGGGTGGCACGCGTGTCAGCGCGGCCGGGTGAGGGCCCACGGCAGCGAGGACGCCGGTGTTGTTCTCCCCTCTCCGCACGCAGTTTGTGCGGG
>NZ_DASVSF010000028.1 GCF_036388275.1 Longimicrobium sp. | reverse complement strand
CCGCACCTCCATCCTCATCAACACCACCCCCACAGGATCCACCACCCCCACCTTCGCCCCCAAAGTAGACTTCACCACTGGGAATCAGCCCTGGTCAGTCAGCGTCGGCGACATCAACGGCGACGGTTCACCAGATGTAGCTGTGGCGAACTTTGAGAGCTACACCACCTCCATCCTCATCAACACCACCCCCACAGGATCCACCACCCCCACCTTCGCCCCCAAAGTAGACTTCACCACTGGGAGGCTCCCCTATTCAGTCAGCATCGGCGACTTCAACTTGGACGGGAAACCAGATGTAGCTGTGACGAGCACTTTCAGCACGACCATCTCCATCCTCCTCAACAACACCCCCAAAGTCAGCATCGCAGCAGGCACTACCCCCACCGAAACAGGCCCCACTAATGGCACATTTACTATTACCCTCGATACTCCCGCCCCTTCTGGCGGTTTAGTCGTCAACTTCAACACCACCGGCAGTACCGCCACCAACCCCAGTCACTACTCCTTAAGTGCGGGTACGAATATCACGGCTGTGACTGCCAACACTTTCACCATTGCCGCGGGTGCAACCACCGCCGTCCTCAATGCCGTCCCCGTCGATGATGCTATCATCAACCCAGGGGAAACAATCAAAGTTAACGTCACTGCCGATACCAACAATTGGAACTACTTTCTCGATCCAGTTGTTGAGAATACAACTGCGACACTCACAATTACCGACAACGACAACTTCCCCACAGTCAACCTCTCGGTTTCCCCAGCCACAAGTACAGAAACAGGAAGTCCAACAATCACCGTCACCGCCACAGCATCCAGCGCTGTTGTCGGAGATCAAACCGTTGATGTTAATCTTTCAGGGACTGCGATAGCTGCTGACTTTACAGGGTTCATTCCTACTAGCATTACCATTCCTGACGGTGAAACCACAGGTTCATTTACCGTTAATATCAATGATGATGAACTGGTAGAAGGAAATGAAACAGGTACATTCACAATCTCGAATCCTTCTAGCGGAATTGTTTTGGGAACTACGACAACAGGTGAGGTGGCAATTACCGACGACGACGACTTCCCCACAGTCAACCTCCTCGTTTCCCCAGCCACAAGTACAGAAACAGGAAGTCCAACTATCACCGTCACCGCCACAGCATCCAGCGCCGTTGTCGGAGCTCAAACCGTTGATGTTAATCTTTCAGGAACAGCCACTGCTGACGACTTCACCGGGTTCATTCCTGCTAGCATTACCATTCCTGACGGTGAAACCACAGGTTCATTTACCGTTAATATCAATGATGATGGGCTGGTAGAAGGAAGTGAAACAGGTACTTTCACAATCTCGAATCCTTCTAGCGGTATTGTTTTGGGAACTACGACAACAGGTGAGGTGACAATTACCGACGACGACTGCATCTGCGATGACATTGACTATCCCAACTTAAACCAACCGAATCCGGTTGAAAACACCATAATCGGTGTATCGCCAATTCAAATAGGTACTGCCCTAAACGATGAATTCCTAGGTAGCAACAGCGGCCATATATTCGATGGTAAATTAGGGGATGACAACATATATGGTGGAGCCGTTCACGACATCCTCAAGGGGAACAAAGGCAATGATTTTATCATCGGTGGTAACGGTGATGACCTCCTATTGGGAGAGGAAAATAATGACATTATTCTGGGCAACTTGGGTGAGGATGTAATCTGGGGAGGCAAAGCCAATGACTCCCTAAATGGTGGCGAAGGTAATGACCTGATTCTGGGTAATGAAAATAATGACTTCATCGATGGTGACATGGATAATGACACCTTAAAAGGAGGCCAAGGTGACGACATCATGCTCGGTAGTCAAGGTGACGACTACCTGTTTGGAAACCAGGGTTCGGATACCATATGTGGCGGTGAAGGTAATGATTTTATCAGTGGTAACGAACAAGCAGATATCCTGGGAGGGTGTGAAGGAAATGATACCCTGTACGGAGGCGAAGACAACGATACTCTCACTGGTTGTCAAGGTGATGATATTCTTTACGGA
>NZ_DASVSF010000027.1 GCF_036388275.1 Longimicrobium sp. | reverse complement strand
CCCACGCCCAGCCGCGCCAGGTGGTGGGCGAGCCGGTTGGCCCGCTCGTTCAGCTCGCGGCAGGTGAGCGACCCATCCTCGAACTCCACCGCCGGCGCATCGGGCGTCTTCTCCGCCCGCGCCTCGAAGAGGTGGTGGATGCAGAGCTCCGCGGGGTACGCCGACTCCGTGCGGTTCCACGCCTCCAGCACCAGCGCGCGCTCCGCCTCGCCGAGCAGCTCCAGCTGCGAGAGCCGCACGTCCGGGTCGGCGGCGACCTGCTCCAGCACCCGCTCCAGGTGGCCGAGCATCCGCACGACCGTGCCGCGTTCGAAGAGGTCGGTGCTGTATTCCAGCCCGCCGCGCACGCCCTGGGCGGTCGCCGTGAGCAGCAGGGAGAGATCGAACTTGGCGCTCGCGAGCTCCGCCCCGATTCCACTGACGCTCAGCCCCGGCAGAGCGGCTCCCCCGCCCTCGGCGTTCTGCAGCGCGAACATCGCCTGGAAGAGCGGCGAGTAGCTCAGCGAGCGTTCCGGCTGCAGCTCCTCCACCAGGCGCTCGAAGGGCACCTCCTGGTGCTCGTACGCGCCCAGCGTGGCCTCGCGCGCCCGCCGCAGCACCTCGCGAAAGCCCGGGTCTCCCGAGAGATCGGTGCGCAGCACCAGCGTGTTGACGAAGAAGCCGATCAGCTCCTCCACCTCCTCGCGCGTACGCCCCGCGATCGGGCTCCCCACCACCACGTCTTCGCTCCCGCTGTACTTCGAGAGCAGCACCTGGAACGCGGAGAGCAGCACCATGAACAGCGTCGCCCCCTCGCTTTGTCCCAGCGCCTGCAGCCGCTCCAGCAGCTCCGGGGGGAGCCCCACCATGACCGTCGCGCCCCGGAACGTCTGCACCGCCGGGCGGGGATGGTCGGCAGGCAACTCCAGCAGCTCCGGCGCACCCGCCAGGCGCCCGCGCCAGTACGAGAGCTGCCGCTCCAGGGCCTCGCCCGCCAGCTGCTGGCGCTGCCACGCCGCGTAGTCGGCGTACTGCACCGGCAGCTCGCGGAGCGGAGACTCACGCCCCGCGCGGTACGCCGCGTACAGCGCCCACAGCTCCCGGAAGAACACCCCCAGGCTCCACTCGTCGCTCACGATGTGGTGCATCGTGAGCAGCAGCACGCGCTCCTCGCTGCCCAGCCGCAGCAGCGCCGCGCGGAAGAGCGGCCCCGCCGAAAGGTCGAACGGCCGCGCTGCCTCCTCCCCTGCCCGCTGCCTGACCGCCGCCTCGCGCTCCGCCTCGCCCAACTCCGACAGGTCCTCCACCGGCAGGGAAAACCCGCCGAAGGGCACGATCACCTGTACCGGCGACCCGTGCGCCTCCGCGAAGACCGTCCGCAGCGCCTCGTGGCGCCGGACGATCTCGCCCAGGCTCCGCTCCAGCGCGGCCTCGTCCAGCGCGCCCCCCAGGCGCTGTGCCACGGGCATGTTGTAGACGGCGCTTCCCGGCTCCATCCGGTCGACGAACCAGAGCCGCTCCTGCGCAAAGGACAGCGGCAGCGCCCCCGTGCGCTCCACCGGCACGATGGCGGAAACCTTCGGT